>JBJTWP010000173.1:0-7066 GCA_046081805.1 Cyanobacteriota bacterium | reverse complement strand
GCCATCAAAAACGGCGAAGCGGGCGGGGGCGGGCAGGTTGCTGGTGGGAGTGGCGCTCATGGGCTGGCTCGAATCAGCCCATGTTGAACCGCGACCGCCTGGCTGGCCCAGCACAATGGGCGCGACACATGAGGCTGATGGCAAGCACCGGCTCCACCCTGCTGCTCACCCTGTTGCTGGCCACCGGCCTGGTGTTCTTCCTGCGGGCTGCCAGCAAGGACCGCACCACTGTGGTGGACGTGCGGTCTTCCCGTCCGCCGCTGGAGGTGCTCAGCGGCCTCAGCGGCTGGCTGGAGCAGCGCGGCTGGCAAGCCGTGCCCCAAGCCAGTGATCCGCAGCGACGCCACCTGCTGTTCCGGGCCCGGGTGGCCTCCAGCCCGGCCCTCGCCAGCCTGCTGTCGCTGCTGGGGGCCGCTGGCGCCGCCTGCCTGGGGCTGGTGCTGCGCCAGCTGCTGCCTGTGCTGGGCTGGTGGCCACTGCTGCTGGCCCTGCTGGGTCCGCTGGCAGGGTGGATCTACCAGCGCCGGGCGGAGCGGGCCGAGGTGCTGGAGCTGCGCCTGATCAGCCACGACAGCGCCACCGGCAGCGAACTGCGGCTGCGGGCCCACCGCGACGAACTCATCGCCCTGCAGCAGGAGATGGGGCCGAAGCTGGGCCTGTTCAGCGACGGTTCCCTGCTGAGCTCCCCGATCTGATTGCCATGGGCCCACCTCCCCGCAGCCTGATGATCCTGCTGCTGAGCGCCGCGCTCATGGCCCCGGCCGCCGCCCAGGCTCCAGCCCCCTCCAACCCGGATCCCCTCACCGGCCCCCGCAGCCGCCTGTCCCGCGACTGGGTGGGCACCAGAACCCTTCCCACCAGCACCGAGATCCTGGTGATGCCTG
The DNA here is from genome assembly GCA_046081805.1 of Cyanobacteriota bacterium. Lineage (GTDB taxonomy): Bacteria > Cyanobacteriota > Cyanobacteriia > PCC-6307 > Cyanobiaceae > UBA5018. The sequence continues at coordinate 6,182 of JBJTWP010000173.1, read as the reverse complement.
GTCATGCCGACTCCCAGGGCGTCGCTGGCCCCGGCACCAGCGGCGAGGCGGTGGCCCGCTTCGGTGCCCCACCGATGCAGCAGGACATCAGCGATGAGCTCCACTGGAATCTGCTCACCGCCCAGGCGATCGTGCGGCGGGGGCAGGAGCGGGGACTGCGCATCCGCTACTACGACCCTGAGGTCCGCAGCATCGCCAGTGGCGACGATCCCCGCACCACCTGGAGCGTGGGACGGATGCACGTGGCCGCAGGCGGTTACGCCCTGGAGATCCATTACGACGCCTACGGACCCGATGGGGTGGGCTCCGGCCTGATCGTGCCGCTGGACCGGCCCCCTTCCCGCCTCGACGAGAGCCTCGCCCAGGAGTTCGGCAACTATCCCCTGAACTTCCGCGGCGGGCTGGGGGGACCCCGCCGTGGTGTGGCCATCCTGGAGGTCGGCAAGCTGGAGGGCAACCTCGAGCGCAGCCTGCGGGATCCAAGCCGCAGCAGCCTGGTGGTTGATGCCATTGCCGAACGGGTGGTTCAGGCCCTGGCCCGCGGCCTGGAACAGCCAGCCGGACTGGAAGCCCTCAGTTCACCGCCTGGTGCGGTGCGCAGCGAGCCTCCAGGGCCGGATCGTCCAGCCAGTTCTGGGGCCTGGTGAACACGTCGGTGAGGAGGGCCTCGCGGCTGCCGGGTTCAGGCTCGTACCCGTATTCCCAACGCACCAGCGGCGGCAGCGACATCAGGATCGACTCGGTGCGGCCATTGGTCTGCAGGCCGAAGATCGTGCCCCGGTCGAACACCAGATTGAATTCCACATAGCGACCGCGCCGGTAGAGCTGGAAGGTGCGTTCCCCGGGCCCGAACGGCATGGTTTGCCGCATCTCGACGATCGGCCCGTAGCTGGGCAGGAAGGCATTGCCGCAGGCGCTGGCCAGCTGGAACAGCTGTTCCCAGTTCTGGCTCAGCGGCCCGATGGCATGGCTGGCGGACGCCGCCGGGCCGTCGGGATCCTGCCCCTTGTAGAGCAGGCCGCCCGGATCCTGGTAGTCGTAGAAGATGCCGCCGACGCCACGGGTCTCACCGCGGTGCTTGAGGAAGAAGTACTCGTCGCACCAGGGCTTGAACACCTGGTAATAGGCGGGATTCACGCTGTCGCACGCCGCCTTGAGGGTGCGGTGGAAGTGCCTGGCATCCTCCAGGAAGGGGTAGTAGGGCGTCAGGTCGGCGCCGCCGCCGAACCACCACACCGGGCCCGCTTCGAAATAACGTTAGTTGAGGTGGACGGTGGGGATGTATGGGTTGCGTGGATGGAGCACCATCGAGGTGCCGGTGGCGAACCAGCGATGGCCCTTCGCCTCAGGGCGCTGGCTGAGGATCGAGGGCGGCAGCTCGGAGCCCTCCACCTCGGAGAAGTTCACGCCGCCCTGCTCGAACACGCGACCCTGCTTCATCACCCGGGAGCGGCCGCCGCCGCCCTCGGGTCGCTCCCAACTCTCCTCCTGGAAACGGCCCAAGCCGCCATCGAGCTGCTCCAGACCGGCGCAGATGGAATCCTGCAGACCCATCAGCAGAGCCCTGGCCCGCGCCCGTGAATCGACCGGCGGGGCCTCCAGCTGCACGGTGGCCGGCGCGGAAACCGCCGCGGCCCCCTCGGCGGCATGGGCCGCGAAGGCCGACTTGGTGCGCGAGAGCAGGCCCTTCAACATCCGGTGCCGCACCTGCGGAGGTGCCAGAAACCACCACACCCTTTCAGGCCGGCCAGCCGCCGCACAAGTCATCGAGAGCGTTTGTCACCATCATCACGATGGCGGCATGGGGAATCCCGGGCGGCAGGAGGGCTCTGCCTAGGATTCCAGCTGATCTGCGCCCCCCGGATGTCCGCGACCCCGCAGGCCTCTCCCGACCAGGTGCTGGATGCCTTGCAAACCCTCAGGGACGCCGGCAGCGGCCGATCCCTGCTGGAGCTCGGCTGGATCGAGCAGCCTCGCCTGCAGGGCAGCCGGGCGGTGTTCCGCCTGGCCCTGCCGAGCTTCGCCCAGAGCCAGCGCGACCGGATCGCCGCCGAGGCCCGCACCGCCCTGCTGGCGCTGGACGGCATTGAAGATGTGCAGATCGAACTGGCCCCGCCCGCTGCTGCCCCCCATCAGGGGGCCCCGATCGGCGCCGCTGGCCATGGTGCCGGCGGCCATGGCCAACTGCCCGAGCGCCAGCCCATCCCCGGTGTGAAGCAGGTGATCGCCGTGAGCAGCGGCAAGGGCGGCGTGGGCAAGAGCACGGTGGCCGTCAACCTGGCCTGTGCCCTGGCTGCGCACGGCCTCAGGGTGGGCCTGCTCGACGCTGACATCTACGGCCCCAATGCCCCCACCATGCTCGGTGTGGCCGACCGCACGCCCGAGGTGCGCGGCGAGGGGACCAGCCAGGTGCTCACCCCGATCGAGAGCTGCGGCATCGCCATGGTGTCGATGGGGCTTCTGATCGCCGAGAACCAACCGGTGATCTGGCGGGGCCCGATGCTCAACGGGATCATTCGCCAGTTTCTCTACCAGGTGGACTGGGGTCCGCGTGACGTGGTGGTGGTCGACCTGCCCCCCGGCACCGGCGACGCCCAGCTGAGCCTGGCGCAGGCCGTTCCGATGGCCGGCGTGGTGATCGTGACCACTCCCCAGGCGGTGTCGCTGGCCGATGCCCGCCGCGGCCTGGCGATGTTCCTGCAGATGGGCGTGCCGGTGCTGGGGGTGGTGGAGAACATGAGCATCTTCATCCCGCCGGACGCACCGGAGAAGCGCTATGCGATCTTCGGCAGCGGCGGCGGCCGTCAGCTGGCCACCGAGGCAGAGGTGCCGCTGCTGGCCGAACTGCCCCTGGAGCTGACGGTGCGAGAGGGCGGCGATGCTGGCCGGCCCGTGGTGCTGTCGGCGCCGGAGTCAGCCACGGCCCAGGCCTTCCTGGCCCTGGCCGAACGCATCGGACGTCAGCACCTGGCGCCGGTCTGAGCCCGTGGTTGGTCTTCCCCGGCGTCGCCGCGGTGTCTTCGCCGGGTCAGGCGCCAGCCGACGCAGCCCGCTGGCCGATGTGGACTGGATCCTCTGGGGCGTGCCCTGGGCCCTGATCCTGCTGGCCGGCGGCCTGATCGCCAGCACCCAGCGGGAGGCACCCACCACCGAGTGGTATCAGCACTGGATCACGGCCGCGGTGGGCACCGGCATCGCCCTGATGCTGGCGCGGTTGCCGGTGGACAAACTGCTGCGCTGGCAGTGGCCCATCTACGGACTGATGGTGGCCAGCCTGATCGCGGTGCGGATCATCGGGGTGAGTGCCCTCGGCGCCCAGAGCTGGATCAACATCGGCGGCTTCTACGTGCAGCCCTCCGAATTCGCCAAGGTGGCGGCGATTCTGCTGCTGGCCGGTGTGCTCAGCCGCCACCCGGTGGAGCGGCCGGTGGACCTGCTGCGCCCGATCGCCATGATCGCGGTGCCCTGGCTGCTGGTGTTCATCCAGCCCGACCTGGGCAGCTCCCTGGTGTTTGGCGCCGTCCTGCTCACAATGCTGTTTTGGAGCGGCATGCCCGGCGCCTGGGTGGTGCTGCTGCTGGCGCCGCTGGCGAGCGCGATTGCGGCCGGCACCTGGCCCTGGGTGTTGATCGGCTGGATTCCCCTGATCGGCTGGCTGGCCTGGCGGAGCCTTCCCTGGAAACGGGCTGCGGCGGCCGTGGCCGTGGCCCTGCAGAGCCTGTTCGCCGTGATCACCCCCTGGCTGTGGGAGCACGGCCTGCGCCCCCACCAACGCGCCAGGCTCACCCTGTTCCTGGATCCGGCCCAGGATCCCCTGGGCGGCGGCTATCACCTGTTGCAGAGCACGGTGGGGATCGGCAGCGGCCAGCTCTGGGGCACGGGCCTGCTGCATGGCTCCCTCACCAAGCTGCGCTTCATCCCTGAGCAGCACACCGATTTCATCTTCAGCGCCCTGGGTGAGGAAACCGGCTTCATCGGCTCCACCCTGGTGGTGGCCGGCTTCGTGGCCCTGATGTGGCGCCTGCTCCAGATCGCCGGCCAGGCACGCACCGACCTGGAGTCCCTGGTGGTGGTGGGGATCGGGGCCATGCTGATGTTCCAAGTGGTGGTGAACATCAACATGACGATCGGACTCGGACCGATCACCGGGATTCCGCTGCCATTCCTGAGCTATGGACGCTCCGCCATGCTCGTGAACTTCATCTCCATCGGCCTCTGTGCCTCGGTGGCACAGCGAGGTCGCAGCGGCGGTCGATGGTGACCCCATCCGCCGGCAGTCTCGCGGAGCTGCGCGGCCTGTTGGCGGAAGGCGTACCGGCCGGCCGCGGCAACGATGATGCCGTCCGCCGCCAATGGTGGGCCGCCCTCGACACCCTGCAGCGGGATGTGCTGCTGGCCGAGGGCAGAATCTTCCCATCGACCGGCGTGTGGCTTGCCGCTCCGTTACCGGCGCTCTACGAGCCAGCCCTGCTTGAGAGCTTGCAGGGCTGGGTGTGGGCGCCGGCTGAGCTGAGCGCCCTGTTGCCCCAGGGGGAGGCCCTGCTACCGGGCCAGCGCAGCCGCGGCCCGCTGGCGGGGGGCTTCCAGCGCCTGGCGCTGCGCGAGGAGGACGGCACCGATCCCCTGCTGGTGGTGATCACGCCAGCGGTGCAGGTGGCCCTCTGTCTCGATGGACCGCCGGAGGCCCGTCGGCTTGTGGCGCGCTTCGATCCGCAGGCCCTCAGTGGCGCCCTGAGCTTGCTCGATGCCCGGCTACGCCGTGAGGACGGGGCTCAGGCCGACCGCCTGCGCCGCAGCCTCCAGCAGCTGGGGCCGTTGCGCAGTGACGATCAGCTGGGCCAGCGCTTCTGGCCCAGGCTGGCGGAGCGACTGGCGGCCATGGCCCCGAGCGTGACGCTGCAGCCCCTGATGCCGAGCGGGCCCGAGCGCAGCGGCGCCAGCAGCCGCGCCCTGAGCAGCGAACTGGCCCTGCTCGAGGCCCTCACCCATGAGGTGCGCACCCCGCTGGCCACCATTCGCACCCTGATCCGCTCCCTGCTGCGCCGCAGCGACCTGCCGGCCGTGGTGCGGCAACGCCTGGAGCAGATCGATGGGGAGTGCAGCGAGCAAATCGACCGATTCGGCCTGATCTTCCTGGCGGCGGAGCTGCAGCGCCAGCCCGAGACCGACGCGACCGCCACCAGCCTGGCCCGCACCGACCTGAGTGCCCTGCTGGAGCAGCTGCAGGAGCTCTGGCAGCGGCAGCTGGCACGGCGCGACCTGGGGCTGAGGCTGGAGATCGCCCCCGATCTCCCAGCCGTGCTGAGCGATCCAGGACGACTGGAAACGATGCTGGGCGGCCTGGTGGACCGCTTCAGCCGGGGTCTGCCCGCCGGCTCCATGGTGTCCGTGAGCCTCCAGCCGGCCGGCGCCCGGCTGAAGCTGCACCTGGCCAGCAGCGTGGAGCCTGGCCTCGCGGGCGCGACGGGCAACACCAGCCAGCGCGAGCTGGTGGGGCCGGTGCTGAGCTGGAATCCCACACCGGCAGCCTCCACCTCAGCCGCCAGGCCACCCAGCGATTGTTCGCCCGCCTGGGCGGTCGGCTCACCGAGCGGGGCGAGAGCGGACTCACCGTGTTCTTCCCGGTGTGCTGAGCGCCGGTTTGTTGACGGGTGTGAAGACTGCGCGGAAGGCCCCGGAAGGGCCAAAAACACGGTGCTAGCTTCCCAACGAAACGGTCCGCCGTCACTCACCTTCTCTCGGACTTCTCTCGGAAAAGCCATGACAGCAACGGCGCTGAGCGGTCAGCTTCCCAAATTCATCGGCAGCACCGGTGGCCTGTTGAACGCCGCTGAAACCGAGGAGAAGTACGCCATCACCTGGACCAGCAGCAAAGCACAGGCCTTTGAGCTGCCCACCGGCGGTGCGGCTGAAATGAACGAAGGCGAAAACATCATGTATTTCGCCCGCAAGGAGCAGTGCCTTGCCCTTGGCACCCAGCTGCGCACCAAGTTCAAGCCCCGCATCGAGGACTACAAGATCTATCGGATCTTCCCCGGCGGCGACACCGAGTTTCTGCACCCCAAGGACGGTGTCTTCCCCGAGAAGGTCAACGAGGGGCGTCCCATGGTGGGCCACAATGCCCGCCGGATCGGCCAGAACGGCAATCCGTCCAGCATCAAGTTCACCGGCAAAAACACCTT
>JBJTWP010000172.1:0-10140 GCA_046081805.1 Cyanobacteriota bacterium | reverse complement strand
CGGACCGAGGCGGCGCCCGACGGCCAGGGCCTTGGGGGTGACGCGGAACCGCAGTGGCCGGCCCAGCAGGGTGCTGGCCACGGCCGCCGCCACCGGCACCAGGAAGATCCAGCGGTAGAGCTCCGGCAGCAGCGGCGTGCGGGCATGGCCGCTGAGCCAGCGGCTGAGCAGCAGCTGGGCGCCGTAGAAGGGCAGGGCATGCAGCAGCAGCCCCTGGCCGCTCACCAGGATCGGCGCCACCCCCACCACCCCCAGGCTCAGGGGCATCAGCACCAGCAGCAGTTGGGGCAGCACGTTGAACCAGTGCACGATGCCCTCCAGGTAGGCCAGCCGTTGCAGCGGATTGAGGCCGGGGATCGTGAGCGGGTTGGCGCCGGTGCGCAGCGTCTGCACCGTGCCGCTGGCCCAGCGGCAGCGCTGGCGCGCCATGGCGGCGGCGGTGAAGGGGGCCAGGCCGGCGCTGAGCTTCTCCGGCAGGAAGCGGTTGCGCCAGCCAGCGGCTGTGAGCCGGATGCCGGTGGCCAGATCCTCGGAGGGGGTGCCCGTCTCGAAGCCCCCCACCGCCTCCAGGGCCGCCCGCCGCATCACAAACGACGTGCCGGCGCACACCACCGCCCCCACCGCCTCGCGGCTGGGCTCGATCCAGCGGTAGAAACTCTCCTCATCCGGCAGCAGCCAGCGCTCCAGCCGCAGGTTGCGCATCACCGGATCGGCGTTCATGTAGCTCTGCGGCGTCTGCACGAATCCCACGGTCGGGTCGCGGAACAGCGGCACCGTGCGCCGCAGGAACGGCCTGAGCGGCACCACGTCGGCATCGAACACGGCGATCAGCTCGCCGCGACAGTGGGGCAGGGCGTGGTTGAGGTTGCCGGCCTTGGCGTGGCGACGCTCCTCCCGGGCCAGGTACCGCACCCCCAGCCGCGCGCAGAGGGCCTCCAGCTCGGGGCGGCGGCTGTCATCCAGCAGCCACACGCAGCAGCTGGGGTAGTCGAGGGCCAGGCAACCCCCCAGGCTGCGCTCGATCAGCTCCGCTGGTTCGCCGTAGCTGGGCACCAGCACATCCACCCCGGGCCAGGCCTGCGCTGGCCCCGGTGTCGCTCCGGGCCCTGGCGGCGGATCGGGCGGCAGGGGCTGGCGCGGCCACACGCTGAAGCCGAGCTGCAGCATGCTGGTGCCCAGCAGCAGCAGCTCCGCTGCTAGGGCGGTGAGGCTGATCGCGGCGGCCAGGGGACTGGCGAGGTTGAGGGTGCTGCCAAGGCGCCACACCAGGTAGTGCAGGGCCAGCAGGCTGAGCAGGGCCACGGCCCAGGGGAGCCTCGGGGCCACCGCCGGTGTCGGAGCGGCCGGTTCAGCCAGGGGGAAGGGGAGCGGTGGGACACACCTGGCGGCTGAAGTCGCAGGTGTCGATCGCCGGCTTCTGCCAGCTCAGTGGAATCTCGAGCAGGTCGCGGCTGCCGCTGATGCCCTGGGCCACGAAGATCAGGGCAGCCAGCACGTTGGCGCTCAGGTGCAGGCGGCGCCAGCGCAGGCTGCGCTGGATCTCAGGCCGGGCCGCCACCGCCAACAGCAACAGTCCCACCAGAGCGGCCCCTCCCCAGTAGTGCGATTGCCTGAAAGCGGGCGACAGGAGGTCGTCGCTGAGACGCCACACCTCCTTCTGGCTGCCGAGCGCCAGCACACCCACCCAGGTGAGCAGCGCGAAGCTGGCTCGCCAGACGGCCCTCCGGCAATGCAGCAGCAGCAGGGCCAGGGCCGCAGCCGTGCCGAGCCATACCAGCGCCAGCAGGCTGAGGCGCTGGACCCCACCGGCGAACTGGGCCAGGGGCACCTTGGTGGTGATCACCACCGCCAGGGCCAGCAGCACGAACGCCACCACGCTGGCCGCCAGCCATTGCCCCAACAGCGTGTGTTCAGCGCCGCTGCGCGCCGGCTGCCGGTCCAATCCCAGGCGCCGCTGTCGCGCCTTGCGGGCCTGGAGCAGCACCATGCCGAGCAGCGGGTAGGCCACCACCACCATCAGGGCGGGATGGAGGATCCACAACCAGTCGGTGCTGGTCATCTCGGGCGAGCCGGAGAGGCTCTGAACCCTAGGGGTCAGGGACCGCCCATGGCTGTCGCGCCGCTCACCTCCGCAGCGACCGAAGCAGCGGTCGCTGCATCGTCAGCTGCATCGGCTGCTGCTTCGGCTGCTGCAGCTGCTGCGTGCTCTGCCGCTGCGTAGGCCGCCACGGCGGTGCCGATTGTGGGGAAGATCCACTGACCGCCCAGCCGCTCCACCAGCCCACCCCGCTGCAGGGTGGCGTAGAGGTCCTGCTTCACCCGCGCCAGGGCCAGCTGGATGCCGCGCTGCTCCAGGGCGGCGATCAGCTCCTGCAGCTTGGCGGCGGCGGTGCTGTCGATGTCCACGATCGCCTCGGCGTTGAGCACCAGCCAGCGCACCGGCGCCAACCCCCGCGCCTCCTCCGCCTCCAGGGCCTCCAGGCAGCGCTGCTCGAAGTGCTCGGCGTTGGCAAAACAGAGGGGCGCGTCGTAGCGGTAGATCAGCAGGCCCGGCCGGGTGCTGGCCCCCTCCCAGTCGCGCACGTCGTGGAAGCCGGGCAGATTCGGCACCTCGCCGATCACGGCGTCGTTGGGGCGGATGATCCGGCCCAGCAGGTCGATCACCGAAAGCCCCACCGCCAGGGCCACCCCCACCAGCAGGTTGGTGAGCAGCACGCCGAGCGTGGTGGCAAGCGCCAGCTGAAATTCACTGGCCCGCAGCCGCCGCAGCTGGCGAAAACCATCCACGTCGATCAGCCGGATCGCCGCGACGATCACGATCGCCCCCAGGGCCGCCTTGGGGAACAGGGCCAGCAGCGGTCGCAGGGCCACCAGCACCGCCAGCACCACCGCCAGGGCCGTGAGCGAGAACAGCTGGCTGCGGCTGCCCATCGCAGCGCCGATGGCGGTGCGGCTGCCGCTGCTGCTCACGGGGAAGCCCTGCAGCAGGCCGTTGCCCAGATTCGAGGCCCCCAGCGCCAGCAGCTCCTGGTTGGGATCCACCCGATAGCCGCCGCGGCCGGCGAAGGCCCTGGCCGTGAGGATGTTGTCGGAGAAGCCCACCAGGGCGATCCCAAGGGCGGAGGCCAGCAGGCTCTGCCACGCCTCCTGGGGCGGCAGCTGGGGCAGGGCCGGCCTGGGCAGGCCGGCGGGAATCATGCCGATCACGGCGATGCCCTCGCAATCCAGGTGGCACAGGGCCACCGCCGCCGTGGCCAACAGCACCGCCAGCAACGGCCCGGGGGCCCGGGGAAAGCGCCGCGGCACCCAGAGCAGAAACCCCAGCACCGCCAGGGCCAGCAGCAGCGTGGGGCCATGGATCTCGGCGCGGCGCCCGAGCAGCTCCCCCAGCTCCCCCAGCAGTCCCTCGGCCTGCAGATCCAGGCCACAGACCCGGCCCAGCTGTCCGCTGATCATGATCACGGCCACCCCGGCCATGTAGCCCAGCAGGATCGGGCGGGAGAGCAGGTCAGCCACGAAGCCGATCCGCGCCCAGGCCGCCAGGCAGCAGGTCAGCCCCACCAGCAGGGCCAGCAGGCTGGCCAGGCCCGCCGCCAGTAGCGGATCGCCGTCGGTGAGGGGCGCGATGGCGGCGGCGGTCATCACTGCCGTGGTCGATTCAGGCCCCACCGACAGCTGGGGGGATGACCCCAGCAGGGCGTAGAGCAGCAGCGGCGGCAGGATCGCCCACAGGCCCCGCACTGGATCCACGCCGGCCAGTTCGCCGTAGGCCAGGCACTGGGGGATCAGATAGGCCGCCACGGTGATCCCCGCCAGCAGGTCGGCGGGGAGCCACGGCTGCCGGTAGGCCGCGAGCTGGCGCCAGCCCGGCTGCGCCTGGCCGCTCACGGCACGGGGAATTGCTGGGAGGCCAGGCTGACGCAGGCCTGGCGGGCCTGGTCGATTGACTGGCCCTGTTGCAGGCGGTTGGAGAAGCAGTTGCAGGTGTACTCCGCCATGCCGGCAGCCGGGGTCTTGCCGGCGGCGGCCATGGCGGTGTTGAAGCCGGCCAGGCAGAAGGCGTTCACGCGGCCAGCGTCGAAGGCCTGGGCCGCCGGCAGGGCCCCGACAGCGGCGGCGACCACCAGGCCGGCGAGGCTGCGTCGCAGAACGGAACGGGACATGGCGGGGCCGTTGGGGATGGGTGAATTGATCTAATCCGTTTAGCCTTACGGTCGCACCTGCTATCGCCCATGCGCCGCTCCCACTCCGTCGCCGCCTTCGGCCTGGGCGCCCTGCTGGGCCTGGTTCCAACCGCGGCTCCGGCCGCCACCGAGGTGGTGTTCCTGGACGGCGCCTACCTGCGCTCCATCCCGGTGGCTGACCTGGAACATCTGGCCGCCACCGGTGAGACCCGGGGATTGCTGCGGGAACTGGTCGACGCTGGTCGCCAGAAACCGGAGCAGGTGGCCCAACTGCTCAATGTGGCGATTCCCCTGCCGCTGGTCCCCACCAGCCGTCTGCTGAACAGTACGGCCGGCAAGGCGATCCTGGGGCGGGTGGCGCTGATCCTGTTTCCGCTGCGGGCCCCCACCGAGGCCCTGCCGGCCCTGCGGGCCGCCACCATCAATGGCCTGGTCAGCGGCAAGGGCAGCCTCACCACCATCGGCTTTCTGCGGGCCTTTCCCAACCGGGACATGGCCGTGAGCCTGCCCGCCCTGCAGGCCGCCATGCACGAGGTGGAGGCCATGGGTGGCATTGTGAAGGGCTTCCTCACCGCCGACATCGAATCCAACGTCAAGTCCGGATCGAGGTGAGGGCGTCCCGCGCAGATCCGGGCCGGCGCCGGCCTGGATGGGGCTGAACGGCAGGGCTCAATGCCTGGGCTGAGCGGTTCAACTCAGCGGTGCGACACAACGGCACGACTCAGCGGTGCGTCTCAGCGGCCCTGACTGGACCTGGCGGCCCTGACTGGACCTGGCGGCCCTGACTGACTCCCCGGGATCCATGATGGGGGGTGGCGTGGTCGCCCAGAGCGGCGGAGAGGAATGGAACAGCGATGGACAGTACTGGCCGTGGCGCTGGCCGCCCACCTGGTGCTCGCGGCCAGTCCTTCGCCCCTGCTGGCCCAAGCTGCCCCGGCGACCGCCGCACCAGCCCCCAGGGTTGAGCCGGTTGGTGCGACGAACCCGGCCGGTCCTGCCAACGCGGCCCCTGGCACGGCAGGCCCCGGAGCCAGCGCCAATCCCAGGGAACAGCAGTTGCTGGAGCGCATCCGCCAGCTCAAGACCCCCCGTTGGCGCAGTTACGGCGTCTGCCGCTACGACTGGACCAGCTGGCGGCTCATGGAGGGGGCGGTTCGCACCACCGAGGTGGAGTGCGGGCCTGACAACAGCCGCGCCGTGGTGGCCGTGCACTGCCCCACCCTGCAGGTGTCGCGCCGGGAGGGCGCCGCGGCCTGGTCGCCCTGGCGCCTGCCGCTGGCGACGGCTGAATCCAAAACCACCGGTGGTGAAGACCTGATGGTGGCTGCTCTCTGCGCCAACATCCAAGCGACGCCTGAGGGCGCCACGGCACCAGTGCCACTCGCCCCGGCGCCGAGCAACCCCGCGCGCCCGGCGGCGGGCCCCGCCAGGGCCCCGAACAACCGCTGACCCCAGGCCCGGATCGAGCACCAACAGGACACAACAAAGCCCGGCCTTGGGCCGGGCTTTGTTCCCTCAGCAGGGCATCACGGTCCGCGGGACAAGCGGCACTGGATGCTGCCTCGGCGTTTGGTCATCAACGCGGTGGGATCAACACGGGGTTGAAGGGTCTTCGGTTGTGATCTTCAGTTGGGGGGCGGAGCTGCCGGCGGCGGCACCTGGGGCCATGACGTTCAGGGAGGGCTTCCTTGGGCCCGGGGGCACCTGCAGCGGTGCATCGGGAGTGTCCTCTGGGGGACTGGAAACCGGTGGTCCAATCGAGACTGTTGGAGCAGGGGCACGAACGTCAGCGCGCTCCTCAGAGCTGATTGGGTGGGGTGTCGTCCATGGGCTGGCGCCTCCGAATCCCGTGCCGTCACTCTCGCCCCGCCAGGGGGGAGCGGCCAGGGGAGAGGGCGGGATCGACACCGCTCGTCACCGGCCGACACGGCCGTTCACAGGGGTTGTATCGGAGTCGTCATGGGACCGTGACCCGACGGAGGGAGCGGCGACTCTGCAGAATCGCCCCAGACATGGGCCCCGGGCCCTCCTCGGCCATGACCCTGCTCACCAGCGCCCTGTTGATCGTGGTGGGGATCCTGCTGCTGTTCGGCGGCGGCGAACTGTTCGTGGCCGGCTCGGTGGCGCTCTCGCTGCTGCTGGGCATTCCCCAGATCGTGATCGGCCTCACGGTGGTGTCGATGGGCACCAGCGCCCCGGAGCTGTTCGTGAGCCTGCTCTCCACGCTCGGCGGCAACTCCGCCGGTGATGCCATCGCGGTGAGCAACATCGTGGGCAGCAACATCTTCAATGTCCTGGTGGTGCTGGGGCTCAGCGCCGTGATCGTGCCCTTGCAGGTGAAGAGTCGCCTGGTGCGGCGCGATGTGCCGGTACTGCTGGCCGTGTCCATGGCCGTGTGGGGCATGGCCTCCGCCGGGCGCGTCACCTGGCAGGCGGGGCTGGCCCTGCTCACCGCCCTGGTGATCAATCTGGTGTGGGAGATGCGCACGGCCTCCGAAAACCCCCACGAGGTGGAGGAAATCGATGAGAGCGAACGGGCCCCGGCCCCGGTGGCCGCCGCCAAGCTGGCGGCGGGTCTGGGGTTGCTGGTGGTGGGCTCCCAGGTGCTGGTGAAGGGGGCGATCGCCGCGGCCACCAGCCTGGGGGTGAGCGAGACCGTGATCGGCCTCACGATCGTGGCGGCCGGCACCTCGATGCCCGAGCTGGTCACCTCCCTGGTGGCCGCCTACCGGGGCAAGGCCGACCTGGCGATCGGCAACGTCGTGGGCAGCAATCTGCTCAACCAGCTGGTGATCCTCGGCCTCTGCGCGGTGGTGTCGGGCGGCCGCGGCCTGGGGGTGGATCCCGTGATGGTGGCCCGCGACTTCCCGATCATGGTGGCCACCACCCTGGCCTGCCTGCCGATCTTCTGGACCCATGGCGTGATCTCCCGCCGGGAGGGCTGGTTGCTGGTGGGTCTCTACGGGCTCTATCTCACCGAGCAGGTGCTGGGCGAAACCGTCGGCGGCGCCCTGGTGGGTCAGTTCCGCTTTGTGGTGCTGGTGGCCGTGATTCCCCTGGTGCTGGTGTTCCTCACCTGGCAGGTGCTGCGGTGGCGTGAAGCGCGTCAGGTCCATGCCCGAGCTGATTGATCCCGCCACCGCCACGGCCCTGCTGAAGCAGTGGGGCTACGGCCTGGTGTTCGCCGCGATGCTGCTGGAGAACGCCGGGCTGCCCCTGCCGGGCGAGACGATCACCCTGTTGGGGGGCTACGCCGCCGGCAGCGGTGAGCTCGATGGCTTGGGCGTGGTGGCTGCGGCCTTCGCCGGGGCCGTGCTCGGCGACAACATCGGCTACTGGGTGGGCCGCCGCCTGGGCTGGGGTTTCATGCTGCGGGTGGGCACGCTGCTGCGCCAGTCGCCCGAGCAGCTGGAATCCCTGCGCAGCGGCTTTCTCATCCACGCCGGCAAGAGCGTGTTTCTGGGGCGCTTCGTGGCCGTGCTGCGGGTGCTGGCCGGGCCGATGGCCGGCGCGGTGGGCATGCCCTACCGCCGCTTCCTGGTCTGCAATGCCGCCGGCGCCCTGCTCTGGTCGTCGACGATGGTGGGCCTGGCCTGGCTGGGCGGCCGCTGGATTCCCTTCCGCCAGATGGCCACCGGGGTGGTGGAGTTCGGCCTGGGGGCTCTGGTGGTGGTGCTGGTGGTGGTGCTGGTGCCGCGTCTGCTGGGTCGGGCTGAGGCCAGGGCCCTGGCGGCCGAGGAGGCCAACGGCCCCGGGACTGACCGCGGCCGATGGCCCTGGCGCTGACGCCAGCCCAGCGGTGCGCCGCCAGCCTGGCCGCCCTGCCGGCCCTGGGGGCGGTCAGAGGTGGAAGCCCACGGTTCAGAGGTGGAAGCCCACGGTGGTGACCACCCGCGTGCCCTGGGCCCGCAGGGCGTTGCGCAGGAAGATCGTGCTCTGGTTGTGGAGCAGGTTTTCCCAGCGGTAGCGGGTCACGAACACCGGCAGCACCACCACGCAGAAGCGATCGCGGGAGCGGCGGTGGTCCTGCTCGAACTGGGCCACGAACTCCACCACCGGCTCCACCAGGGAGCGATACGGCGAGTCCAAGACCACCAGCGGCACCTCCGGCACCTGCCGGTGCCACTGCTCCCGGAAGCGCTCGGCCCGGCCGCCGCCCAGATCCACATGCACCGCCACCAGCTCGCTGGCGATGGTGCGGGCGAAGCGGATCGCCTCGAAGCTGCCGCGGTGCAGCTGGCCCACCAGCACCACGGTGGGGGCGCCGCCCTGGACCGGTGCCGCGGGCAGCTTGAGCTTCACATCGCCCGCCATCCGCAGGCGCTTGGCCACATTGCGGTAGTGGCTCTTGACCTTCAGATACAGCGCCACCAGCAGGGGGATGGCCACCACCACCAGCCAGGCCCCTTGGCTGAACTTGCTGTAGAGCAGCACACAGCCCACCAGGCCGGTGATCAGGGCCCCGAGGCCGTTCATCAGGGCCTTGCCCAGCCAGCCCCGACCCCGCTCCTTCCACCAGTGCACCACCATGCCGCTCTGGGAGAAGGTGAAGCTCAGGAACACCCCTACCGCGTAAAGCGGGATCAGGCGGGTCACGCTGCCCTGAAACACCACCAGCAGCAGGGCGGCCAGGCCGCTGAGGGCCAGGATGCCGTTGCTGAACACCAGCCGGTCGCCCAGCAATGCCAGTTGGCGGGGCAGGAAGCCGTCCTGGGCGAGGAAGGCCGCCAGGCGTGGGAAGTCGGCGTAGGCGGTGTTGGCCGCCAGCAGCAGGATCAGCAGGGTGGCGAGCTGCAGCACCAGCAGCAGCAGGCCGTTGCCGAACACCTGCTGGCCCAGCTGATAGAGCAGGGTCGGACCGTTCTCGATGTAGACCACCCCGGTGTGGTGGGCGAGGGCGCTGATCCCACCGAACATCACGGCGAGCATCACCACCATCACCACCAGCACCCGGCGGGCGTTGCGCCATTCCACGGGCCGGAAGGCCGTGACGCTGTCACTGATGGCCTCGATGCCGGTGAGGGCGGCGCAGCCCGAGCTGAAGGCGCGCATCAGCAGCACCGGGCCCACCGTGAGTAACCCCTGATGGCCATGGGAATGGGCCTGGGCCAGCATCGCGTTCTGGGCCTCAAGGCCGATACGGGGCAACTGGCCCAGGCTTCCCTTCACGGCGCCGCCCACCAGCAGCGTGAACACCACGGCCATGAAGAGGTAGGTGGGCACGCTCAACAGCTGGGCGCTGGAGCGCACCCCCCGCAGGTTGGCCACCATCACAAGGGCCACCGCCCCGAGGCAGAGCGGCACCCGGATCGCCTCCAGAGCGGGGAAGTAGGAGGTGAGGGCCGCCATGCCCGCCGCCACGCTCACCGCCACGGTGAGCACGTAGTCGATCGAGAGCGAGGCACCGGCCACCAGACCCGCCACCTGGCCGAGGTTCTCCTGCGACACCCGGTAGGAGCCGCCGCCCAGGGGGTAGGCCTGGATCGTCTGGCGGTAACTGAGGGCCACGATCACCATCAGCCCCACGATCAGGCCGGTGATCGGCAGGGTGAAGCCCAGGGATGCGGCGCCCGCCAGGCCGAGCACCAGCACGATCTCCTGGGTGGCGTAGGCCACTGAGGAGAGGGCATCGGAGCTGAGGATCGCCAGGGCTTCGGCGTTGTTGAAGCGCTCCTCGGCGTGGGCACTGGTGGGCAGCGGTGCCCCGATCAGGGCACGCCGCAGCCGGTTGATGACCGACAACGAATCCGGCAACCCGCCTGCGCAGCTGCCTGAACCGTAGGCATGCCTAGGTTGATCGGCTCTGCGCCAGCCGCGGCTGTGGCGACGCCCTCCCTGCTCTCCACCCTGCTGCTGCTGCTGGTGGGGCTGGCGATCGCCCGGCTGATGGCCGGCAAGCTGGCCCGCCTGGCGGTGCCCGCGATCGTGGTGGAGCTGGGCATCGGCTTTCTGCTGG
>JBJTWP010000171.1:0-13163 GCA_046081805.1 Cyanobacteriota bacterium | reverse complement strand
GAGTTGCCCACCAGCACCGTCGGCCGACCGATGCGTTCCCGCACATAGGTGCCCAGCTGCCCGGCCCAGAGCGCGCCGCCATAGGGCAGGCCCTCCGGTTTGGCACTGCGACCGAAGCCCAGCAGGTCAAGGGCATGCACCTCATGGGTCCGGGAGAGCACCGGGATGTTGTGGCGCCAGTGATCCGTGGAGGCACCGAAGCCATGCACCAGCAGGATCGCAGGACCCTGGGGGTTGCCGGGGGAGGCGCTGAGGCTGTGCACCGGATGACCCAGATGGGACCAGCCGCCCCCGGGCGAACGCGATTCGGCGGACATGGAGTCGGGGAAAGGCACCGGGGCGGCGATGCTAGGGAGCCCAACGGGCGTCCCCGCCCCTTCTGCCCTGCTCACGGATGTCCACGGTGCCCGATCTCTCCGAATGGATCCCCCTGCTGCCGGGTGTCGCCCTGTGGGCCCTGGCGCTGTATCTGCCGCTGAGCGTGCCGATCACCCGATTCGAGGAGAGCCTGCTGGAAGGGCCCCTCGACGGGTCGAGCCGGGAGTTGGTGCTGGTGCTCTCGAGCCTGGCGCTGGCCCTGGCGGTGGGTGTGGTGATGGAACTGCTGCTCTGCTGGGCGCTGGGGCCGGGCTGGTCGTCGAGCCTGGGGCTGATGGCGGTGCTGGCGGGACTCACCTGGACCCTGGCGGACCGGGCACGCGGGGACCGCTGAAAAGGCTGGGGGCTATCGCTGCCGTGGGGGCCAGGCACCATCGACAACAGTTGCCGCGCCATGGGCGACAGGCAACGACAGGAGCGCATCGGGGCAATCGCCGCGCGGCCCAGGTCCCCCTCAGGCGGACTGTTCCTGGGGCTGCTCGCCCCTGGCGAGCACGACACGCAGCAGGATCGGCGCCAGGAAGGTGGTGCCGATCACCATCAGGAGAATGGCCGCCTCCAGGGCGGGGGTGAGGAGATGGGCCTGGGTGCCGAGACCCAGGAAGATCAGACCCACCTCGCCGCGGGGCATCATGCCCAGTCCGACCATCAACCGGTCCGTGGGCTCCTGGCTGAGGTAGCTCCAGCCGGCCGCCACACCGAGGCGATCCAGGAAACGGTGAAGCCCCTGGTCGCCCTGTTCGCCACCGTCTTCTTCGTGCTGATCGGCACCGGTATGGATCTCTCGGTGCTCAATCCGCTCGATCCCGCCAACCGTGCCGGCCTCGTGGTGGCCCTGTTCCTGCTGGTGGTGGCGATCGCCGGCAAGGTGGCCGCGGGTTGGTGTTTCCTCTCCAAGCAGCCCACCCAGCGGTTGGTGGTGGGTCTGGGGATGATGCCCCGCGGCGAGGTGGGCCTGATCTTCCTGGGGCTCGGCACCCAGGCCGGCATCCTCACCCCGGCGCTGGAGGCCGGCATCCTGCTGATGGTGATCGGCACCACCTTCCTGGCACCGATCCTGCTGCGCCTCGTGATCGGCGGAAAGGGGGATGCCCCGGTTGAGCAGGCGGCCTGAGCGATGGCCCCGGCCGGGCCCTATGCCGGGCGGCAGCTCTGCCTCACCACCCACCACGGCAAGCAGCGCGCCCTGGCTCGAGCCTTTCGCTCGGGCCTGGGCGCTGAGCTGTTGGTGAGCGACTGCGACACCGATCAGCTCGGCAGCTTCAGCGGCGAGGTGGAACGCAGCGGCGATGCCCTCAGCACCTGCCGGCGCAAGGCCGAACTGGGCCTGGAGCGCAGTGGGCTCAGTCTCGGCCTGGCCAGCGAGGGCAGCTTCGGGCCCCATCCGACCGTGCCCCTGCTCAGCGCCGGGGTGGAGCTGCTGGTGTTTCTCGATCGGGAGCGCCAGCTGGAGGTGGTGGAGCAGCAGCTGGAGCTGCGCACCAACTACAGCCGCTTCCGCCTCGAACCGGGCGCCGACCCCGGCCCCTGGCTGGAGCGCATCGGCTTTCCCGGCCACGCGGTGATCGTGCGGCCCGAGGCCGATCCGCCCGTGCCCTGCGTGAAGGGCATTCAGAGCGTCAGCGCGCTCGAGCGGGCCATCGCCCACTGCCGTTCAGCCGCGGCCGGCGAGCCCCTGGTGCTCGACACCGACATGCGCGCCCACCTCAACCCCACCCGCATGGCGTCGATCCGGCGGCTGGGGTTCAAGCTGGTGCGGCGCCTGGCCAGCGCCTGCCCCGCCTGCGGGGCGCCGGGCTGGGGGCGCAGCGGCACCAGGCCCGGCCTGCCCTGCGGCTGGTGCGGCAGCCCCACCGAGCTGGTGGCCGCCGACGTGTGGGGCTGTGGGGCCTGCGACCACCAGGAGGAGCGGCCCCGCGCCGATGGGCGCCAGCAGGCCGATCCCGGCCACTGCCCCTACTGCAATCCCTGAGCGATCGCCGCGTAACACTGGTCGAGCTGGCCGTCGCTGAGGCACAGCGGCGGCAGCAGATACACCACATTCCCCAGGGGCCGCAGGTACACCCCGGCGGCCAGGCAACGGCGCTGCAGCTCGCGGCCCACGGCATTCAGGTAGCCCGGCTGCTCCACCACCAGATCAAAGGCGGCGATCGTGCCGCGGCAGCGGGGGCGGCTCACCGCCGCCTGGGCCCTAGCCAGCTGGGCCAGCCGGGGACGGTGGCGGGCCTCGAAGCCGGCGTAGGCCGCCGGAGCCGCCTCCAGCAGATCCAGGCTGGCCAGGGCGGCGGCGCAGCCCAGCGGGTTGGCCGTGAAGCTGTGGCCGTGGAAGAAGGTGAGCGCCGGATCGCGGCCGATGAACGCCTGGTACAGCACCTCGCTGGCCAGGGTGACGCCCATCGGCAGAAAGCCACCGGTGAGTCCCTTGGAGAGGGCCATCAGATCGGGCCGGATGCCGGCGGCCTGGCAGGCGAACAGCGCACCGGTGCGGCCGAAGCCGGTCATCACCTCATCGGCGATCAGCAGCGCCCCGCCGGCCCGCACCCGCCGTTCCACGGCCAGCAGGAAAGAGGGGCGCACCATGGCCATGCCGGAGGCGCCCTGCACCAGGGGCTCGAGGATCACGGCGGCGGTGGGCTGCTCCAGCAGCCGCTCCAGCTCCAGCAGCGCCGCCGCCTCCCGCGCCTCCACACCCGTGTCGCCCTCCCAGGTGGCGGGCCAGGGGGCCCGCTCCACTGCGAACAGCAGGTCGTTGTAGGGGGCGGTGAACAGGGAGCGCTCCCCCAGGGCCATCGCCCCCACCGTGTCGCCGTGGTACGCCCCCTCAAAGGCGATCAGCCGGCGGCGCGGTTCGCCCCGGTTGCGCCACCACTGCCAGGCGATCTTGAGCGCCACCTCCACGGCGGTGGAGCCGTTGTCGGAGAAGAACAGCCGCTCCAGGCCGCTGAGGGCCGCGAGCCGCCCGGCCAGCTGTTCGGCCGGACCGTGACTGAAGTTGGCGAAGATCACCTGCTCCAGCCGCTGGGCCTGCTCCGCCACCGCCGCGGCGATCTGCGGCTGGGCGTGGCCATGCAGGGTCACCCACCAGCTGCTGATCGCATCGATCAGCTCGCGGCCGTCCTCGAGCTGCAGCAGCGCCCCGCGGCCAGCCACCACCTTCAGCGGCTCCGGGGCCGTGGCCACCTGGGTGGTGGGGTGCCAGAGATGGGGATGCCAGGCCATGGAACGGGGAAACGGATCAAATGGCTACAGCCGGCGCGGCCGGTGCCGCCCTAGCGGTGGTTGAATGTCTTGATCGGGACACCTCCATGGCCTGCCAACGCTGCGGCTGCCGGATCCCGGCCCGCCTGCATCCCCGCAGCAGCTTGCTGGTCTGCGCCGACTGCGGCACCGCCCTGCCCTCGGTCAGCTTCGCCGAGCGCCGCAATGGCTGGCTGGGGGTGGCGGCCGTGGGCGGTGCCGCCCTGCTCACGGCCGGCGTGATGATCGCCTCGGCCCTGAGCCTGGACACCCCCACCCTGGCCGACCGCCAGGCGGAGGCCAGGGTCAGCGACGGACCCGCTGGCGAATGACATTGCGGGCGATCCAGCCCACGGCCAGGACGGCCGCCAGCACCAGCAGCACCTTCACCAGCTTGGCCAGGGGCTCGATCCACAGCTCCACCCGTTGGTAGCCCTCGCCCAGGCCCTGCCCCAGCAGGGTGAGCACGATGATCCAGATCAGGCTGCCGGCGGTGGTCCAGGCCAGGAACGGCAGCTGGGGCATCAGCTCGATCCCGGCCGGCACCGACACCAGGGTGCGCACGCCGGGGATGATCCGCCCCCAGAACACCACCGCCACGCCGTGGCGATTGAACCAACGGCGGCTGCGGGCCAGATCGGCCGGGCCGATGCCGATCCAGCGGCCGTGGCGCTCCAGCCAGTGCTCGATCCGCTGTTCATTGATCAGGCGGCCGATGCCGTACCAGAACCAGGCCCCCAGCACCGTGCCCACCAGCCCGGCCAGGATCACCGGCACCAGCTCGAGCTTGCCCTGCTGCACGTAGAAGCCCCCGAGCGGCATCACCAGCTCGGAGGGGATCGGCGGAAACACATTTTCCAGCAGCATCACCGCCGCGATCACCAGGTAGCCCATCAGGGGATTGGCCTCCACGGCTGAGCCGATCAGCTCGGGGAGACGGGCGATGAAGTCCTGCATGGGTTGGGATCTTGCGGGGCCAGGGTAGGCAGCCCCTGCAAGTCCACTAGGGTTTCCAGCTTGCACACTGCGTGGCCGATGGTCGGCGCCCCCGCCCTCTCCTCCCTGCAGGCCCTGCAGCGCTGGCGCCACAGGCTCACCGTGCCCCAGTTCACGGTGGTGACGGGTGCCCTGGTGATCCTGGCGGGCACCTTCATCCTGGCCAGCCCGCTCTGCTCCACCGACGAGGTGGGCCTGTGGGAGGCCCTGTTCACCGTGACCTCGGCGATCACGGTGACCGGCCTCTCGATCATCGACATCGGCCGCGAGCTCACGCCCTTCGGGCAGGTGGCCCTGGCGGGTCTGATCATCACCGGCGGCCTGGGCCTGATGGCGATCACCACCTTCCTGCAGGGCTTCGTGCAGGGCCGCTCCGGCCTGCGTCACCGGCTCGACAAGGGCCGCGCCCTCGATGAATTCGGCGTGGGCGGCATCGGCCCCACCTTCAACAGCATCCTGCTGGCCGGCTTTGTGGTGATGGGCGCCGGCACGGTGGTGCTCTATGCCTTCGGCTTCACCGACATCCAGAACCCGCTGCAGCGCTTCTGGGCGTCGCTGTTTCACTGCATCAGCGCCTACAACAACGCTGGCTTCGGCCTCTGGAGCGACAACCTGGTGCACTACCGCGACAACCCGGTGGTGAACGGGGTGATCGCCTCGATGATCGTGATCGGCGGCATCGGCTGGCGCGTGATCAACGACGTGTGGGCCAAGCGTTTCCGCCTGGCCCGCATCCGCCGGCTCAGCCTCCACACCCGCCTGGTGCTGCGCAGCACGGTGCTGTTGATCGTGATCGGCGCCCTCGGCCTGCTGTTCACCGAACAGTTCGCCCGGGGCGGCGTGGTGGAAGACCTCAACCTCTGGCAGCGCCTGCAGGTGACCCTGTTCCAGTCGGTCACCACCCGCACCGCCGGCTTCAACACGGTGCCGCTGTCGGTGGAAACCGTGTCGGAGGCGGGACTGCTGCTGATGATCGTGCTGATGTTCATCGGCGCCAGCCCCGGCGGCACCGGCGGCGGCATCAAGACCACCACCTTCGCCCTGCTGATGGGGGCCACCAAATCCACCCTGGCGGGCCGCAAGGAGATGGTGATCCGCAACCGGCTGATCCCGGGCGACCTGCTGCTCAAGGCGGTGGGGGTGGCCCTGGCCTCCGGCCTGTTCGTGCTGCTGATGGCCCTGCTGCTGGGCATCGGCCCCACCGCCGGCGGGGATGAGGCAGCCCGCAGCAGCTTCAGCTTCCTGGAGAAGCTGTTCACCTGCATGTCGGCCTTCTGCACCGTGGGCCTGGATCTGGGGGTGACCGCCGAACTGAACCGCTGGGGTCAGCTGGTGCTGATGGTGGGCATGTTCGTGGGGCGGCTGGGCATCATGCTGCTGCTGGCCGCCCTCTACGGGAACCGCCCACCCGACCGGGTGGGCTACCCCCGCGAAGAGGTGTTTCTCTGAATCCTGGCTGCTGCGAACGATGGTCCCCAACCCGATGGTGTCTCCTACCTCCTGGTGGCAATGGCGGCCCGAGCCTGCCGCTGAGGCCAGTGGCTTCGCCGTGATCGGCGTGGGCCGCTTCGGCTCGGCGGTGATCGAGGAGCTGGTGCGCAGCGGTGCCGATGTGCTGGCCATCGACAACGATCAGCGGGCCATCGATGCCCTGCGACAGATCGACCCCTCGATCGAGGCGCGGGTGGTGGACTGCACCGATGAGGAGGCCCTGCGCGCCGCCGGCGTGCTCGACATGGCCACAGTGGTGGTGGCGATGAGCGAACCGCTGGGGGTGAGCATCACCGCCACCCTGATCGCCAAGGATGCGCCGGGCAGCCGGGTGAAGCAGGTGATCGCCCGCGCCACCACCGATCTGCACATGAAGATGCTGCAGCGGGTGGGGGCTGACCGGGTGGTGTTCCCCTCGAAGATGCAGGGCGTGCGCCTGGGGATGGAGCTGGTGCGACCCAACCTGCTGGAGCGCCTGCGCCTCGACGACCGCAACAGCATCGAGGAGATCCGGGTGCCCCAGAGCTTCGTGGGCCAGTCGCTGCGCGACCTGAACCTGCGCAAGAACTACAACGTGAGTGTGCTGGCCTGCGGCCCTGACAACGACCTCACGGTGAACCCCCCCGCCTCCCATGTGATGGAACAGGGGGAGCTGCTGGTGGTGATGGGCTCCGCCGAGGCGCTGCGTCAGCTGCCGGGACGCTGATGGCCCTGGCTGGGGTGGTCCCGGTGTGCATTTAGCGGTTGATCAGAACCAACCCCTCCAATCCCTGTAGGTTGGGCTCAATTTTTGGAGACGGCCTTCTTCTTGGCGCTGGAGATCCTGGTCATCCTGCTGCTGATCATGGCCAATGGCCTCTTCTCCGGTGCTGAAATCGCCATCGTTTCTGCCCGACGCCATCGGCTGCAGCACCTGTCCGAGAAGGGAAAGCGCTCTGCCCGGGTGGCCCTTCGCCTGGCCGATTCGCCCAACGAGTTCCTGTCCACCGTTCAGATCGGCATCACCCTGATCGGCATCCTCAGTGGTGCTGTGGGCGGTGCCACGGTGGCACGTCGGCTGACGCCGCTGCTTGACCAGCTCCCGCCGCTGCGTCCCTACAGCGAGGCGATCAGCTTTGGCCTGGTGGTGGCGGTGATCACCTTTCTGTCGGTGGTGATCGGTGAACTGGTGCCCAAACGCCTGGCCCTGGCCAGCCCGGAGCAGCTGGCCTGTGCCATGGCTCCCACCATGCGCTGGCTCTCCCGGGCGAGTGCCCCGGTGGTGCATCTGCTGGGCCACTCCACCGATGCCCTGCTCGCACTGCTGGGGGTGTCCACCAGCAGCGAGCCCGACATCACCGAGGACGAGATCAAGGCGATGATCCGCCAGGGGGCCGATTCCGGCGTGTTCGAGGAGGTGGAGCACGACATGGTGCAGCGGGTGCTGCGCCTTGGGGATCGCACGATCAAGACCCTGATGACCCCCCGCACCGACATCTGCTGGCTGGATGTGGAGGAGCCCCTGGAGGACAGCCTGCAGGAGGTGCTGGAGAGCACCCACTCCCGCTTCCCCGTTGGCCGGGGCAGCCTGGATGAGTGCCTCGGTGTGGTGCGGGTGCGCAACCTGCTCTCCGCCAAGCTCAACGGCGAGCCGATCAACCTGGAGGAACTGATGCAGCCGCCGCTGTTCGTGGCGGAAAGCACCCGGGCCCTCACCGTGCTGGAGCAGTTCAAGCGCAGCGGCATCCACATCGCCCTGGTGACCGATGAGTTCGGCGGGGTGGAGGGCCTGGTGACCCTCAACGACCTGATGGAGGGCATCGTGGGCGACCTGCCCTCGGTGGACGATGAGGAGGAGCCCCTGGTGGTGACCCGGGAGGACGGCTCCTGGCTCGTCGATGCCGGGGTTGATCTGGACGCCTTCACCGAACTGATCGACCACGACATCTTCGGGATCGACCAGGAGGGCCGTTATCACACCCTCGCCGGTTTCGTGATGCACGTGCTGGAGCGGATCCCCCGCGAGGCCGACCACTTCGAGTGGCAGGGCTACCGCTTCGAGGTGGTCGACATGGACGGCAAGCGGGTGGATAAGTTGCTGGTGACCCCCATTCCCCAGCACCCACGCAGCGACGACGACAGGCACGACGACCTCGACAGCCTCTAGCTCCCTGGCAGCTGTCCCACTGGCCTCTAGGGGTCAGGCTTCGGGCCGGCCTGACGCATCGAATCCCAGAGGGCGGCGATCAGCAGCACGATGCCGATCAGCCCACTCAGCCATTCGGGCAGGTGCCCGTGGTGCACGCCTAGCAGGATCCCGGCAAGCATCAGCAGCCCCAGGGCCCCGATGGCGTAGTGGGCGCCGTGCTCCAGGTAGATCAGCTGGTCGAGGGTGCGCTCGCGCGTGAGCATCAGCGTGAGCGCCCGGATGAACAGGGCCCCCAGGCCCAGGCCGGCCATGATCAGCGGCAGGCTCTAGGTGATGGCGAAGGCGCAGATGGTGCCGTCGAGGCTGAAGGAGGCATCCAGCAGCTCCAGATACAACAGGCTCATCAGGCCGCTGCCGGCGGCAGCGCCCCCCGCTCCCACGCCCACGCTCAAGGCCGCCTCCTCCCCGGCGAAGGCATCGGCCAGCGAGGTGCTGGCCAGCTGCAGCACCAGGCCGATCACCCCGCTGATCAGCACCTCGGCCCGCAGCTCCAGCGGCAGGTTGAGCTCCAGCACCACCAGCACGGTGAGGGCCAGCGCCACCTCCACCGCCTCCACCCGGCCCGCCGCGCTCAGGCGCCGCTCGATCGGCTTGAGCCAGTGCAGGGTTTTGGCGTCGTCGAGGAAGTAGCGCAGGAACACCATCAGCAGGAACATGCCGCCGAAGGCCAGGATGCGCGGCTCGGCCACCTCCAGCAGCGCCCGGTAGCGCTCCGGCTCCCGCAGGGCGGCCTGCAGGGCCTCGCCAAGGCCCACCCCACCGGCCAGCGACACCATCACCAGCGGGCCGGCGAAGCGCACGCCGAACACCGGAATCACCAGGCCCCAGGTGAGAAAGAACCGCTGCTGGCCGGGGGTGAGCCGCTCGAGCACCCGGGCATTCACCACGGCGTTGTCGAAGGAGAGCGACACCTCCAGCAGCAGCAGCACCAGGGTGAGCCAGGCCGCCTCCAGCCCGCTCAGGCCCGTCACCACCGCCAGACCGGCCGCGCAGCAGGCCAGCGGGAAGGCCAGATAGCGCAGCAGCGTCGTGGATCCCATCGGCCGGCCGCCGCAGCACCCGGCCATCCTCCATGCCAGAGCTACAGGATCTGGTCGAGGAAGCGGCGGGTGCGCTCGTGGCTGGGGTTGGCGAAGAACTGCTGCGGCGGGGCGATCTCCACCACCTCGCCATCGGCCATCAGCACCACCCGGTCGGCCACCTGCTCGGCGAAGCGCACCTCGTGGGTCACCACCACCATCGTCATGCCGTCGGCCGCCAGGCCCTGCATCACCTCCAGCACCTCGCGCACCATCTCCGGATCGAGGGCGCTGGTGGGCTCATCGAAGAGCATCAGCTGGGGATCCATGCAGAGCGAGCGGGCGATCGCCACCCGCTGCTGCTGGCCGCCCGAGAGCTGGCCCGGAAACTTGTTCGCCTGCTCGGCGATGCCCACCCGCTCCAGCAGCTGCAGGGCTCGCTGCGCCGCCTCCGCCTTGCTGCGGCGCCGCACCAGCACCGGCGCCAGGGTGAGGTTCTGCAGCACCGTGAGGTGGGGGAAGAGGTTGAACTGCTGGAACACCATCCCCACCTCGCGGCGGATGGCGTCGATGTTGCGCAGGTCGTTGGAGAGGGGCATCCCGTCGATGCGGATGCTGCCCTGCTGGTAGTCCTCCAGGGCGTTGAAGGTGCGGATGAAGGTGCTCTTGCCGGAGCCCGAGGGGCCCATGATCACCACCACCTCGCCCCGGTTCACCGCGAGGCTGGCGCCGCGCAGGGCGTGGAACCCGTTGGGGTACCACTTGTGCACCTCCTGGGCCTGGAGGATCGGCCCGGAGCTGGCAGACCCGGGGCTTGAACTGGAGGCGGCGCTGGTCATCGGCGATGGGAAGGGCGGCGGGGGGAGCTGATCCGGACTGGCTGAGCCCAGGACTGGCAGAGGCCAGGACTGGCTGAGGCACCAGCTGGCCTTAGCTGCCATCGGGCAGGTGGCGCGGATCGAGGCGCCGCTCCAGGGCGCGGCTGCCCAGGCCGAGGGCGGCGCAGCAGCACCAGAACAGCACCGCCAGGGTGAGGTACACCTCGCCGTAGTGGCCGAGGAAATCGGGATTGGCCATCACCGTGCGGGCCGTGCCCAGCAGCTCCATCAGGCCGATCAGCGAGAGCAGGGTGGTGTCCTGCAGCAGCGAG
This sequence comes from Cyanobacteriota bacterium, assembly GCA_046081805.1. Taxonomy (GTDB): domain Bacteria; phylum Cyanobacteriota; class Cyanobacteriia; order PCC-6307; family Cyanobiaceae; genus UBA5018. The sequence goes on along the minus strand of JBJTWP010000171.1, from coordinate 2,704 downwards.
ATGAACTGGCCCACCATCACGGGCAGAGCCACCCGCAGGGCCTGGGGCAGCACCACGTGCTGCAGGGCCAGGGGGGTGGAAAGCCCCAGGGAGCGGGCCGCCTCCAGCTGGCCCTTGGGGATGGCCGCCAGGCCGGAGCGCACCGCCTCGGCCAGGTAGGCCGCTGCGAAGAAGGTGAGCACCCAGGCGGCCCGCCACACCCGCTCGGGGGCCAGGCCGCCGGGCAGCAGGAAGCCCAGGATGTTCTGCCCCAGGAACAGCAGGGTGATCAGCGGCGCGCCGCGGATGAATTCGATGTAGAGCACCGAACCCCAGCGCAGCAGCGGCAGCTCACTGCGGCGGCCCAGGGCCAGCAGAACCCCCAGGGGGAAGCAGAGCAGGATCGCGAAGCTGGCCTGCAGCAGGGTGAGCAGCAGGCCGCCCCATTCGGCACTGGCCACCGGGGCGATCCCGAGGCCGCCGTGGATCAGCACCATGCCCAGCAGATAGAGCAGCGGCCAGGCCAAGGCCAGCCAGCCGGCTCGCTGCCGGCCCAGGCGGGGCCCGCAACGACCGGCCAGCCAGCGCAGGCCGATCAGCAGAGCGGCGATGGCCAGCCAGCGACCCCTGATGCCCGGGGTGAGCCCCAGGGCCCACGGGGTCCAGAGGGCCACCAGGGCCAGCACCGCCACGGCGAGGCGGTCGTTGCGGGGCCAGAGCACACCGCCCCGGTCGGGCCGGGGGAAGGCCCGCAGCAGGCCCCAGGTGATGCCGGTGGCGGCGGCCAGCAGGGCGGTGAGCAGCCACAGGCGCCACTGCTGATCCAGCGGGTAGCGGCCCACGGCGAACAGGGTGCTGTTGAGTTGCACCACCGCCCAGTTGGCCTGGGAGAGGCCCCAGCGCAGCAGGCTGACCAGGCCGGTGCCGATCACGGCGATCAGGGCCAGGCTCAGCAGGCCGTCGGGCGGTGTGGCGAAGAGCTCACGCCGCAGCCGGCCCCAGGGGCCGCCGGGGGGCCGGTTCCGGGGGGGTGGCGGCAGGGCGGTGCTGCCGGCGTGGGGCATCGGGGCGTTCATCTCAGCGCTCGCGGATCTGCACCAGCTGGTTGAGGCCGTTCATCAGGGCCGAGATCAGCAGATCCAGCACCAGGTAGGTGGCGAGCAGCAGAATCACCACCTCCACGGCCCGGCCCGTCTGGTTGAGGGTGGTTTCGGCCACGGCATAGAGATCGGAATACCCCACCGCCACCGCCAGGGAGGAGTTCTTGGCCAGGGAGATGTACTGGGTGTTGAGGCCGGGCACGATCACCCGCAGGGCCTGGGGCAGCACCACATGGCGCAGGCTGGCCAGCCAGCCCAGGCCCAGGGCCGAGGCCGCCTCCCACTGGCCCCGCGGCACCGAGGCGATGCCACCGCGCACCACCTCGGCGATGTAGGCGCCCGAATACACCACCAGGCCGGTGAGCAGGGCGGCGAACTCCACACTCAGCCGCAGCGGTGCCTGCCACACGCCGTTCACCAGCTGGGGGCCGGCCCATTGCAGGCCAGGCTGGAACCCGGCCAGGTAGAGCCCCGATTTGGCCAGCACGATGCCCGGCAGCTGGAAGGCGGCGACGCCGTTGGGCAAGGACAGGAACACCACGAAATACCAGAACACCAGCTGCAGCAGCAGCGGGATGTTGCGCACCACCTCCACGTAGAGGCGCACCAAGCCCCTCAGAAGGCCGTTGCTGGAGACGTTGGCCATGCCCGCCAGGGTGCCCAGCAGGGTGGCGCCGATCAGGCCGGCGATCACCGCCCGCAGGGTGTTGGCCAGGCCCGCCAGCAGGCCGCGCCAGTAGGGCAGGCCGGCGTTGAATGGCAGCACCGACTCGCCGATGTCAAAGCCGGCGGGCTGGCCCAGCCAGCGCCAGCTCAGCAGCAGACCCGCCGCCGTCAGATTGCGCACCAGATTGGCCAGCAGGAAGGTGATCAGCAGCAGCACCACCAGGCCCACCACCCCCTGCACCAGCCAGGGCAGCACCCGGCGATCCCGCCACCAGGGAGTACCCATCAACGGAAGGGGGGTGCGTAGACCAGGCCGCCGTCCTTCCACTGCTTGTTGAGCCCGCGCTCCAGCTTGAGCTTGGAGGCGGGTCCGACGTTGCGGTCGAAGATCTCGCCGTAGTGGCCCACCGCCTGGATCGCCTTCACGCTGAAATCGGCCGGCAGGCCCAGCTGCTTGCCGAAGTCGCCCTCGAGGCCGAGGAAGCGGCGCAGGTCGGCCTGGTTGGGGTTGGCCTTGGCTTCAGCCACCTTGGCGTCGATGTTGGCCTTGGTGAGACCCCACTCCTCGGCCTGCATCAGGGCATAGACGGTCCAGCGCACGGCGTCGGCCCACACCGGATCGGCATTCACCGTGGCCGGTGTGAGCGGCTCCTTGCTCAGCACCTCGGACAGCAGGGCGTGCTGGTCGGGGTTGGGGAAGCTGGTGCGCTTGCCGGCCAACTGGGAGCGGTCGCTGGTGACGGCGACGCAGCGCCCACCCAGGTAGGCCGCATAGGTTTGATCGCTGGTCTGGAACTTGAGCGGCGTGTAGGGCACGTTCAGCTCCCGCATCCGGTCGGCCAGGTTGAGCTCGGTGGTGGTGCCGCTCTCCACGCAGATCGGCTTGCCGGCCAGATCCTTGAGGCCCTTGATGCCACTGGCCACGGGCACCATCACGCCCTGGCCGTCGTAGAAGGTGG
>JBJTWP010000170.1:0-2799 GCA_046081805.1 Cyanobacteriota bacterium | reverse complement strand
TGCGGTCCCGCACCAGGGGCACAAAGCCTTGCCAGCGGTGGGCCAGCAGCTGGTGGTAGGGATTGAGATAGGCGAAATCGAGGTTGCCGCTGCGCAGCAGCTGTTCGAAGGCCGGGATGGTGGCGGGCACCACCAGGGTGAGGCACTGACCGGAGCGCTGTCCCACCTCCTGGAGCACCGGCGTCCAGCTGGCGGCGGTCTGGCTGGCCGGGCGCTGGGGCACCACTCCAACCCGCCAGCGGCGGCCGAGGGGATCGCCCACACAGGTCGCCGGCGGCGGCAGGGCCTGGGCGACGGCCGGAAGCGAGAGGGCCAGAACGGCGAGCGCGCTGCCCATGGCACGGCCGCTGGCACGACTCAACCTTGGCCAGCGGACTCTGAGCTGCAAACGCTTGTTCAGGGTGATGACAGGCTGTGCTTTGGTGAGTTTACGCGCAGCTTCGGGGCGGGGCGGTGCCGTGTCGCGCTCGGCACTGTGGGCTGAGCTCGCAGCATGGCACTGCCGGCTCAACCCGCCGCCTGGCGCTGCCGGCAGTCGGGGCAGAGCCCAAAGAACTCCAGGGTGTGGAACAGGGGCAGAAAGCCCTGCAGCTCCTCCGCCGGCAGGGCGCCGGCGTGCACCGGGCAGTGGCTCAGGCGCCGGGTGGTGCCGCAGTCCACGCAGGTGAGGTGGTGGTCGTCGCGCTCGGTGGGGGCGAACAGGGCCTCGCCACTGGGCAGGTGGCGGCAGCGCACCAGCCCCCACTGCTGCAGCTGGCGCAGGTGCCGGCACACGGTGGCCAGCCCCATCGGCTGGGCGCTCCGGCGCAGCTGGGCGTGCAGATCCTGCCCGGAGAGCTCCGTCTCCGCCCGGCGCAGGGCCGACAGCAGCTGATCCTGTCTGGTGCTGAGCTTGGACTCCACCGGTGCAGCTGCGTCGCCGCCGTTCTAGCCCGCAGGCAGCCACTGGGCCTGGTTCACCGCCCGGTTGAGCAGGGTGAGGCTGAGCTGATCGCCGTCGATCAGCACCGGCCGGGCCGGTTGGCGTCGGCCGCCCCGGTTGGCCTGGGAGCGCAGCACCGCCAGCAACTGGCCGGTGCTGGCATCCCACTGCAGGCCGGTGCCGGGTTCGGCCTCCCAGTCCGTGAGCACCCGGCGGGCCCGCTGGCGCCCCTGCGAGTCGAAGGCCACCACGCTCAGCTGGGGGCGGCGGATGCCATCGAGCAGCAGCGCCCACACCCGCTGCCCGCCGCGGCTGCAGGCGCTGGCCAGCAGCGCCTCGCGCCCCAGCCAGAGCTGGCGCGGCGGCTGACCCGGTTCCACCAGTTCCAGCGAGCGGCGGAAGTCTGGCCAGTGCCGCACCAGCAGGGCGCGGCCAGCCTGGGGGCAGAAGCTGCTCAGGTCGCGGCTGCCGGGCAGGGTCTGGCGCCGTGGGGGCAGCGGCGCCAGGGTGTGCAGGTGCAGCCCCTCGGGGTCGGGCACCAGCAGCGTTCCTCCCTCCGGGGCCAGTCGCATCGGCCCGGTGGCCTCCCAGGCCAGGCGTTGGCGTCCGCCGCCGGCTGGCAGCAGCACTGCACTGTTGCTGCCCGGCTCCAGGCCACCGCTCTGCACCACCAGATCGCCGCGGCGGTTGCTGCTGAGGTGGGCGAAGATCACGGGGTCGGCCCGCAGCGGCTGGGGCTGGCCCACCCGCAGCCCCGCTTGCGCCGAGGGCAGGGGCGCCAGGTTGTGTTGGCGCAGGGGGATGCGCCAGAGCTGCTGGCGGCCATCGGCCAGGCGGCTGGCCACCGCCACGCCCGAGCCATCTCCCAGGGGCAGCAGCACCGGGATGGCGGGCCACACCGGACTGAGCGGCAGCCAGCGTCCGTCGTGGTCCCGCAGCTGCAGCTGTTCACCGCCGCGCACCGGCACCACCGCCACGATCCGGGGCCTGGGATCCCAGTGCCAGCGGGCGGGACGCAGGGCGAGCCCGCGCGGATCCCGTCCCGCCAGCCGCAGCTGGAGTGGGCCGCTGAGGCGTTGCCCCTCCTGCAGGTTGAGCAGCAGGCTGCTGCCGCTGCCCAGCCACTGATGGGGCAAGGGCGGCTGCAGGCTGCTGGCCTGATCCAGGCTGGCGGCCAGCATCGGCCGGCTGAAGCGGGCCTGCAGGGCGGCGGGGCCGGAGCTGGCCGGGGCCTGGCGCAGGCTCTCCAGCCGGGGCGGCTGGCGCAGCAGCCCTTGCTGTTGAACCGCCGCCAGCAGGGCCGGCAGCCCTAGGGCCAGCAGGAGGGGCCGCCTCAACGATCCAGTCATGGTTCCAGGGGCCGGGCCGGCTGCGGGATCGGTTGGATGCGTCGGGGCACCACCACCAGCTGCTGGCCCTCCACGGCCATGCGCCCCTCGATCGCCAGCCACTGATCGGCCCGGGGGGCCGGGCCCTTGGCGGGCCAGCGCACCGGCAGTCCCACCGGGGTGGCATCGGCCAGACAGCAGCGCACCAGCAGCCGCGCCAGCTGGGGCTGCTGCCCCGGCATCGGCAGCACGAAGCCGCTGATGCGCACCGGATCCCCGTTGAACAGCTGGGGATCGGGCTGGCTGCGCAGCAGCCGCACCCAGTCGGTGAGGCTGCGTTGGGCCGGCGGCAGCGTGAAGCTCAGGGCGTCGCTGGCCGTGTCGTCGCTGGGGCGCTGCTGGGCCAGATCGGCGAAGGAGGGCACCGGCGGCAGGGCCAGCACCAGGGCCGCGATCACGGCGGTGATCAGGGCGGTGCGGCCGTCGCGGCGGCTGCCGCCCCACTCGCCCCGGTCGGGGGGGGGAGGGACCAGCAAAACCTCCACCACC
>JBJTWP010000169.1:0-12050 GCA_046081805.1 Cyanobacteriota bacterium | reverse complement strand
CCTCAGCCTCACCCCCCGCGGTGGCCGGGTGCTCAACGGTCTTGACCTCAGCGGCGAGGCGGCGGCCTCCACGGATGTGCTGGCTACTCTGCCTGCAGGACCCCCCCTCCAGCTGCCAGCAGCGGTTCAGCTCTCGCCTGGTGTGCTGCTGGAGCTCAGCGGTCCCAGCCTGGCCCCCCTGCTCAACAGCCTGCTGGCCCGCCAGCTGATCCGCGAACCCCTGGCGGCGCGCTACGGCCTGGGTGACAGCCAGACGAAGCTACTCACCACCGTGCCGTTCCGCCTGCGGGTGCGCAGCATCCCCCAGGGCCCGTTTCAGGCGGCGCTCGACCTGCAGCTGGCGGTCGGCCGGGAGCGGCGACCCTGGGCTGAACTGCTGCGGGAGCTCCGCCAGGGTCTGCTGGACCAGAACCTGCAGGAGGCCCCGGCGCAGCTGACCACCAGGGCTGCTGGACCCCGCTCCCAGGCCCTGCCGGCCGCCCAGTTCCTGCGGGACGATGGCACCGTGGTGGGCGGTTGGCGCTGGCAGTCCAGCCAGGGCGGCGAGCCCCAGCTGCAGTTGTTCCTGGGCCCCCCACCCCTGCTCGGGCTGCCCTCCGCCGCCCCCGCGGAGCCGGTGCGAGCGGTGGGGCAGGCCGCGCCGTTGCGGCTCAATCTGGCCCCTGCAGCCCTCAGCCGCCTGGGACTGATGCCGCCTGAGCTGCCCCAGCTGGTGCGCGGGGCCGAGCAGCTGGACCTGCGTCTCAGCCCGGCCAATCAGCCGCTCAGCCAGCTGTCGGGACGTCTTCGGCTGCCGGGACCTGGGGCGCGCTGATCTCCCGCTGCTGCCGGTCACGCTTGCGGCGCTCGGCAGCCACCGTTTCCTCCAGAAGCTCCACGGCCTGGGCCAGTTTCTCGAGGTTGGAAGCGTACAGGCTCAGGTCCTTGTCCAGTCGCTCCCGCAGCAGACCCATGGCGGCGCCCAGGTCGTGGGCGTAGCTGCGCAGGGTGGTGGGATCCATCCCATCCGCCCCCTGGGCCTGCTCCAGCAGGCTCAGCAACCCCACGGCCATCAGCCGCGAGTAGTGGAAATCGGGCCGGCGGATGCTGGCCAGGGCTTGGGCCAGGGGCTCGGGAGCCCCATCCCCCGCCTGCTCAATCCATTGCTTCACGTCCTCGACGCTGTGCTGGCCCAGGGCAGCGACGGCAGCGTCCCTTCGGCGGCGCAGCTCTGCCGCATCAAAGCCGGAGGCCGAGCAGAGGGCCGCCAGCAGTGGCTCCCGATGCTGTTCAGGCCGGTAGCCCCGGGAAAAGCTGTCGAACACCTGCACCAGACCGCAGGCGAAGAGGGAATCCGGCAGGAAGCCTGCCTGGCGACTCAGCAGGTGCAGCTCCACCAGCAGTTCGTCAACCATCCGCCGGTGGAGCGGGGCAATCACGTAGGGGAAGGCGCTGTGGAAGGCGCGCTTGCTGTCAGCGACGGTGAGAGCAGCGCTCACGCGAGAAACCTCCAGAGAGATGCGACCCTAGCCGCCCGCCCTCAGTAGGATCGAGTCGACCTGCCGACTGCGCCCATGTCCATGATCCCGATCGTGATTGAAGAGTCGGGCCGGGGAGAGCGCGCTTTTGACATCTACTCTCGCCTGCTGCGCGAGCGGATCATCTTTCTTGGCGAACCTGTCACAGCTGAATCCGCCAATCGCGTGGTGGCCCAGCTCTTGTTTCTGGAGGCTGAGGATCCAGATAAAGATATCTTTCTCTACATCAATTCTCCCGGTGGCTCGGTGTATGACGGCCTTGGGATTTTTGACACCATGCAACACATCAAACCTGATGTGCAAACCGTCTGTGTGGGACTGGCGGCATCCATGGGTGCTTTCCTGCTCTGCGCCGGCGCCAGGGGCAAGCGCAGCAGCCTCACCCACTCCCGGATCATGATCCACCAGCCCCTGGGCGGCGCCCGGGGCCAGGCCAGCGACATCCGCATCCAGGCCGACGAAATTCTCTATCTGAAGAAAAAGCTCAACCAGGAGCTCTCTGATCGAACCGGCCAACCGCTTGATCGCATTGAAGAGGATACGGATCGCGATTTCTTCATGTCCCCCGTCGAGGCCATGGAGTACGGCCTGATTGACAAGGTGATCGAGAAGCGGCCCATCAGGGCCGTGTAGCCATCAAGGCCGCTCAAGGCAAAGCTAACTCAGTGAGAAATCGACCTGACTGGTCAATCAACCTGACTGGCAGCTCGAACTGATCATCACCTGACCAGCTCTCCAAGCTGATCAGGTTCGATCGGGGAGCTGCTTGGGCCTAGTTGGCGATCGGTTCTGTCAGCAGCGGAGAGAAGCGCTCCTTCTCAGGGATCTCGGCGTATTCGGCCACGATCGCCCGGAATTCATCGCCATCGAGACTCTCCTTCTCGATCAACACATCCACCACCCGGTCCATACAGGCGCGGTGCTCGGCCACCAGCCGCACCGTTTGGGTGTAACAACTCTGCACGATGTGGCGTACAGCCTCATCGACCCGGGCAGCTGTGGCATCCGATCCATCGCTGCGGGTCATCAGATCCCGGCCCAGGAAGACCTCCTGATTGCCGGCCTCCAGGGAAAACTGACCGAGATCACTCATGCCGAAGCGGGTCACCATCTGGCGGGCGATGGAGGCAACCTGCTGGATGTCGCCGCCGGCCCCGGTGGTGACTTCGGCATGGCCGAAGATCACTTCCTCAGCTGCCCGTCCGCCCAGGGCACCCATGATCCGGGCGCGAAGTTGACCCTTGCTCACCAGCATCTGCTCCTCGTCAGGGGAGAACCAGGTGAGTCCCTGGGCCTGACCGCGAGGAATCAGGGTGACCTTCTGCACGGGGTCGTGGGCCTTGACAAGGGTGCCCACCAGGGCATGGCCCACCTCGTGGTAAGCGATCAGGCGCTTGCTACGGCCATCAGTGAGTGGTTTGCCCTCCATGCCGGCGATCACCCGATCGACGGCGTCATCGATTTCTGAGAGGGTGGTGGCCTCCTTGCGGCGACGGGCGGTGAGGATCGCGGCCTCGTTGAGCAGGTTCGCCAGGTCGGCACCGGAGAAACCGGGGGTGCGGCGCGCGATGGCCTCCAGACTCACGCCCTCGGCCAGCTTCTTGTTGCGGGAATGCACCTTCAACACGGCCAGACGGCCCTTGATGTCGGGCACGTCCACCATCACCTGCCGGTCGAAGCGGCCGGGCCTCATCAGAGCCGAATCGAGCACATCGGCACGGTTGGTGGCCGCGATGATGATGATGCCGCTGTTCCCCTCGAATCCGTCCATCTCGGTGAGGAGCTGGTTGAGGGTCTGTTCGCGCTCATCGTTGCCACCGCCGATGCCTGCACCGCGTTGGCGGCCCACGGCGTCAATCTCGTCGATGAAGATCAGGCAGGGGCTGTTCTCCTTGGCGCGCTTGAACAGGTCGCGGACGCGGCTGGCACCGACACCGACGAACATCTCGACGAACTCTGAGCCGGAGAGGGAGAAGAAGGGAACGCCTGCTTCACCGGCGATGGCCTTGGCCAGCAGCGTTTTGCCGGTGCCGGGGGGTCCCACAAGCAGCACACCCTTGGGGATCTTGGCCCCCACGGAGGTGAAGCGCTCCGGGGTCTTGAGGAAGGTGACCACCTCCTGAAGATCCTGTTTGGCCTCTTCGACACCGGCGACATCATTGAATTTGACACCGGTTTCCGCTTCCATCAGGAAGCGGGCCTTGGTCTTCCCGAATTGCATCGCCTGGCCAGGACCACCCGGCATGCCGTTGGCGCGGCGGGCCAGAAACACCAGCGAGCCGCTCAGCAACAGAGGGAACAGCAGATTCCCCAGGATCCCCAGCACCGGAGGCGCAGGTTTGGGCGGGTGGATGTCGAAGCTGATGCCCTGATCCTTGAGATTGTTCACCAACTCAGGCGCCACGCCGGGAAGGTCGACCCGCAGCCGTTGCACCCGGTTGTCGAGTTCTGGATCCACCGCCTCCACGACAGCGCTGCGACCGCCGTCATAAATGTCAACAGCGGTGATGCGACCAGCCTCCACGTAGTCAAGAAAACGGCCGTAGCTCATCCGGGCCACGGCGGCGTTGCGGGGGGCGACGGTGGGGCCGCCGGGGGTGAACCGGGCTGTGCCGCCATTGGCAAGCAGCTGCCATCCGAGGAAAGCAGCCACTGCCAGAGGCAGAAGCCAGAGAGCAATCAGGCGCCAGCGCTGGTTCATGAATGGCGGGCCGAGGGTGGTGGATTCTTAACCAATGTAACGGCGCCTCAGCCTGCAGCGGCCTGGACCGGGCTGAACTCATCCAGGACTGGGCTGAACCCATCCAGGATCGAGCCGCAGTCGTCCTGAGCGCTCAGGTTGCCAACCAGTTCAAGGCGGGCCGGGCTGCTGGGGCTGTCGATGAGCAGCTCGTGGACGGGCACCCGGTCGATCAGCTCGGCGCCGCCGAGCCCGTGGGTCCAGATTTCCAGCTCCGCCTGGGGAGGGCATTCAAAGCTCAACAGCTCGAACGGGAACACCACCCGCTCCAGATAGAACTCGTTGTGGCCCTCACAGCGCACGATCACCATCCGATCGCTGCCGTTGCGGTAGGCGCAGGCCAAGAGGTCCAAGGCTGTAAGGGTTCACTGACAAGACAATCAAGCCATCGCCGCCCGGTAGAGACAGTGATGGCTGAAACCGTTTGCCAAGATTAAGGGTTTCTTCGGCTTTGCCGCTGGACTGGGTCCCACGGCCCCATCGGTGCTGCCAGCTCAGAGGCTGCGCAGCGCCACGATCGGATCCAGGCGCGAGGCACGCCGGGCCGGCACCACCCCGAAGAACAGACCAATGGAACCCGACAGCCCCACGGTGAGCAGCACCGTGCCGGCGCCCACTGCGGCAGGCAGGGGGGTGACCAGGGCGACCACCATCACAGCCCCCACCCCCAGCGCCGCGCCCAGGGCCCCACCCAGGCTTGCCAGCACCAGCGACTCCACCAGGAACTGAAGCAGCACGTCGCCGCTGCGGGCCCCCAGGGCCTTGCGCAGACCGATCTCGGCCGTGCGCTCGCTCACCGACACCAACATGATGTTCATGATTCCGATGCCACCCACCAGCAGGGAGATGGCACCGATGGCGGCCAGCATCAGCGTCAGTCCACCGGTGATGGTGCTCACGATCGTGAGGGCGTCCTTCTGGGAACGCACGGCGAAGTCGTCCTCCCGCAGGATGCGATGCCGCTGCCGCAACAGGTTGGTGATCTGGAAGGCCGCCGCGTTGGTGCTCTCCGCGTCGTGGGCCTCGACACTGATGAAGTTGAGGCTCACCCCGTAGGTGGGATCGCGGCCGCTGAGCTGACTCACCATCGTGGTGAGCGGGATGTAGGCGCTCTCATCTTGGTTCTGGCCGAACACGGCCCCCTTGGGCTCGAGCACGCCGATCACCTGGAACGGCAAGTTGCGGATGCGCAGCACCCGGCCCACCGCCGGCCGGCTGCCGAACATCTTCGTGGCGAGGTCGGGGCCGATCACGGCGGCATTGCGGGCGCCGTCCAGATCGGCCTCGGTGAAGAAGCGGCCGCGGGCCACCTCGAACTGCCGCACCGGCAGGAATTCCGGCGTGACCCCCGCCACCGAGGCGGTGCTGGTGACGGCACCAGCCTGGATCACCTCACTCAGGCTGATCTGGGGCGCCACCCGCTTGACGCTCGGCACCTGGTTGGCGATCGCCTCGGCATCTTCCAGCACGAGGGTTTTGGGGAAGTCGATCCCCTGGCGGCGGGTGTCGTTGTTGCCCGGCACCACGAAGAGCACATTGGCCCCCAGGTTGCTCAGCTGGCCCTCCGCCAGGTTCTGGGCCCCCTTGCCCACCCCCACCAGCGTGATCACTGAGGCGTTGCCGATCACGATGCCCAGCATGGTGAGCAGGCTGCGCAGGCGATTGGCCCTCAGGGTGGTGAGGGCCATGCCCACGGTTTCACGCAGGGGCAACTTGGAGGTCAAGGCAGGGGCCGCAGGCTCAGAGCCCCTTTCCTAGGGGGTCTGGCCTGAGACTGCGGGCACCGCGGTGCACCTCGCCGCGCGCCAGATCGAGGGTCACGATCTCGCCCTGGCAGAGGTTGGTGAAGGCATCCAGCACCCCAACGATCGCTGGAGTGCCGTGCTGCTGGGCCATCGCGGCCGTGGGGGAGTCTTGGCCGCCGCTCTGGCAGATCACCCCCCTGGCCTTGCGAATCGCCTGGCCATAGGCTTCGTTCCCCTCCCGGATCACCAGGATCTCGCCCCCCTGGATGGCGGCGGCGGCCTGGGGGTTGTCCACCAGCCGCACCCGGCCGCTCACCGATCCCTGCCCCACTGGAATCCCCCGGGTCAGGGTGGCCGAGACGATCCCCACCTTGATGAAATCCGTGGAGCCGCTGACACCGGCCAGGGTACCGGCGGTCTGAACCACCAGATCCCCATCCTCCAGATAGCCCTTTTCGCGGGCCAGCCGCATCGCCAGGCTGAAGGTGCCGGTCGAGGAGTTCTGTTGCTCCACCAATAGCGGATTCACCCCCCACACCAGCTGCAGCTGACGCGCCACCTGGTCCTCGCCGGTGATCGCCAGGATCGGTGTGCTGGGCCTGAATTTGCTGACGTTACGGGCGGTGGCGCCGCCCTTGGTGAGGGGCAGGATCGCGGCGGCGTTGAGCTGCCGGGCCACACTGCTCACGGCCTGGCAAATGGCGTTGGGGATGGTGGTGGCCATGTGGCTGTCGAGCACCCGGCGCGGGTAGTCGCGCTCGATGCGCCGGGCCACGGTGGCCATGGTGGTCACGGCCTCCACGGGGTAATCGCCCACAGCACTCTCGTTGGAGAGCATCACAGCGTCGGTGCCGTCGAGGATGGCGTTGGCCACGTCGCTCACCTCGGCGCGGGTGGGGCGGGGACAGCTCACCATCGAATCGAGCATCTGGGTGGCGGTGATCACCGGGATGCCGAGGCTGTTGCACTTGCGGATCAGTTCCTTCTGCAGCAGCGGCACCTCCTCCGCGGGCATCTCCACGCCCAGGTCGCCGCGGGCCACCATCACCCCGTCGCAGAGGGGCAGAATGTCATCGATCTGATCGATCGCCTCGAACTTCTCAATCTTGGCCACCACCGGGGTGCTGTGGCCGTGACTGGCGATCAGATCTTTGATCTCCTGCATGTCGGAGGGGTTGCGCACGAAGCTGAGCGCCACCCAGTCCACCCCTTGCTGCAGGCCGAAGGCCAGGTCGGTGCGGTCCTTGTCAGTGAGGGCCCGGATCGAGAGCTGCACATCCGGAAAATTCACCCCCTTGTTGTTGGAGAGCACACCACCCACGGTCACGCTGCAATGCAGCGTCTGCTGGGCCTGATCGACCGACTCCACGCGCATTTCCACGCGGCCATCATCCAGCAGGATGCGACTGTCGGTCGTGACCTCATCGGCCAGGCGGTCGTAGGTGACCGTGGCGATTTCACGGTTGCAGGCCACATCACGGGAGGTGAGGCTGAAGCGATCCCCCTTGGCCAGGGTGATCGGCCCCTCAGCGAAGCGGCCAAGGCGGATCTTGGGGCCCTGGAGATCCTGGAGAATGCCCACATGCACGCCCATTTCGGCGGACACCTGGCGGATGGTGGCGATGCGGGCGGCGTGCTCGCTGTGGTCGCCGTGGGAGAAGTTGAGGCGGAAGGTGGTGGCGCCGGCTTCAATCAGCTCGCGCAGCCGCTGGGGAGATTCGGTGGCGGGCCCGATGGTGGCCACGATCTTGGTGCGCCGCATGAGATCGGGCTTGGGCATGGACATGCCAGCGGTAGTCCGGAAACTACCATCGCCGCTCCCGGAGTTCTGTCACATGGATTTCAGCTCCTACCAGCAGCTGTCCCGTGCCACCGCTCGCTATCCGGAGGCCGGCCGCAATCCCATCTACCCCACCCTTGGCCTGTGCGGCGAGGCGGGGGAGGTGGCCGACAAGGTGAAGAAGGTGATCCGGGACCGGGGCGGCCAGTTCAGTCCCGAGGTGACGGAGGCCCTCCAGCTCGCGCTGGGGGATGTGCTCTGGTATGTGGCCCAGCTCGCCACCGAGCTGGGCCTGGAGCTCGACGGGATCGCCAGCGCCAACCTTACCAAGCTGGCCAGCCGTGCCGACCGTAACGTGATCGCAGGCGATGGCGACCACCGGTGATCACTCTGCTGCGCAGCCTGATGCTGGCCGTCCTGCTGGTACTGGCACCGGTGGTCCTGCCCGCTCCGGCGGGGGCGGCCGAGCTGCAGGTTCGGCAGGTGAGCCTGGAGCCCTGTCCTGCGGATGATGTGGGCGCCCAGCCGCAGTTGCGCACCCCGACCGGCGCCAGCTGCTACGCCCTGCGGGGGGTGGTGAGCAACCCCGGCACCAAGCCCGCGGTGGATACCGATGTGTTCGCCCTGATCCTCGATGCCAGTGGCGAGCCGGTGCTTCAGAACCGCACCCGGGTCGGTTCGATTGGGGACGTGCAGCCCGGCGATTCCAGCTTTGCGCTGCGGCTGTCTGTGCCGATGGGCACGCCGGGGCCGCTCAGCTTCCGCAATGTGAAGGCCCGCGGCTTCCGCGCTCCCGTGCGCACCCGGGCGGCTGAGGGCGACGAACTGCTGCCGCTGGAGCAAGCCCTGGCTCAGTAGGCCTGACCAGCCATCAGGCTGGCACTGGCCACCTGCAGGAGCTGCTGACTGAAGCTCAGGGCCAGAAAGGCCAGGATCGCGGAGAGATCGAGCCCGCCGATGGGCGGGATCAGGCCCCTGAAGGCATTGAGGTAGGGATCGGTGATGGAGCTCACGGTGCTCAGAACCGGATTGCCCCAGTCGAGGTTGGGGAACCAGCTGAGCAGCACCCGCACCAGCAGCACCAGTGAATAGATCTCAAGCGTGCGGGCCAGCACGGCAAGCAGCTGGCTGACAATCTCCATGGAGGCTCCGCAGACGGTGGGCTGGCTCCAACTCTATGGACCGGGCCCGGGTGAGTCCGGCTGGGGCGCACCATCAGGCCGGGGCCGGTTGGCGGCGCGGCCCTGGTGGCGCTGGCTGGACTTGGGTTCCTCGGTCTTCAGCGCGAAGGTGCGGTGGAACTTCTCGCTGGGGGTGAGCCAGTAGGAGCGGCCCTCGCTCTGGCGCTTGCGCTCGATGAAGTTCTGGGCCAGCAACTCCTTGATGTGGTCGTAGGCCCCGGAGCCCCGCAGCTCCACCAGCTCCGACTGCAGGATCCGCTTTTTCAGGGCAATGGTGGCGAGGGTGCGCAGGGCGGCGGTGGACAGATCCACCGGCAAGAGGTTCTGCACCAGGTCGGCCAGGCTTTCGAGCAGTTGCAGGCCATAGCGCTGGCCCTCCTGGCGGATTTCCAGCGCGGTGTCACGATGGGCGTAGTCGGCCATCAGGGTGAGCAGCCCCAGCTCCGCCGCCTCCCGTCCGACGCCGGCGATCTCAGCAATCTCAGCGAGGCTGAGCGGCTTGCCCTTCAGGTAGAGGATCGCCTCGATCCGGGCCGGAAGCGACAGGGCGGCCATGGCGTCCTGGGCGGCCGGCCGGGCTTCGGGTGGGCTGGGTTGGGGATCCATCGACGGCGCAGGGTCCTCCGAGGTCCGATCGGCCAACGTACCGCCCTCAGGCCAGGGCCGGCAGCGGCGATGCGCTCGGCCCCAGGAACACCCGGTAGGCCGGATTGTCACTTTCGTTCTGGTAGCGATAGCCAAGGCCGTCGAGGAAATCCTGCCAGGTGTCCAGCTCCCGGGGCGGCACCTGCACCCCCACCACGATCCGGCCCACGTCGGCGCCGTGGTTGCGGTAGTGAAAGATGCTGATGTTCCAGTTGGGATGCAGGCTGGTGAGGAAGCGCATCAGCGCCCCCGGCCGCTCCGGAAACTCGAAGCGGTAGAGCAGTTCGCGGCCCTGGCCTGCCGCCTCACCCGCGCTGGCCGGCATGCGTCCGCCCACCATGTGGCGCAGATGCAGCTTGGCCAGCTCGTTGTTGGAGAGATCGAGGCAGGGGAAACCGGCGGCCCGCACGTCGTGGATCAGGGCGGCCTCATCGCGACTGCCGCTGGTCTGCACCCCTACGAAGATGTGGGCCCGGGAGGGATCGGCCAGCCGGTAGCTGAACTCGGTGAGGTTGCGGTTGCCCAGCAGGGTGCAGAAGCGCCGCAGGCTGCCGGCCTCTTCCGGGATCTCCACCGCCAGCATCGCCTCGCGGTCTTCGCCGATCTCGGTCCGCTCCGCCACGAAGCGCAGCCGGTCAAAATTCATGTTGGCGCCGCAGGCCACCGCCACCAGGGTGCGGCCCTGCAGCCCACGCTGGGCCACATCCGCCTTCATCCCCGCCACGGCCAGGGCCCCGGCCGGCTCCAGGATCGAACGGGTGTCTTCAAAGACGTCCTTGATGGCGGCGCAGATGGCGTCGGTGTCCACGGTCACCATGCGATCCACCACCTGCCGCGCCAGGGCGAAGGTGTGCTGGCCCACCTGGCGCACGGCCACGCCGTCGGCGAACAGGCCCACCTGCCCAAGCCGCACCCGCTCGCCGCTGGCCAGGGAGCGGGCCATCGCATCGGCATCCAGCGGCTCCACCCCCACAATCTCCACCCGGGGCCAGATCGCCTTCACGTAGGCCCCGATGCCGGCGATCAGGCCGCCACCCCCCACCGCCACATAGATCGCATCAGGCGGCTCGGAGCACTGGCGGAGGATCTCGATCGCGATCGTGCCCTGCCCGGCGATCACCTCGGGATCGTCGAAGGGATGGATGAAGGTGAGCCCCCGCTCGGCGGCGATGCGGTTGGCCTCGGCGCAGGCGTCGTCATAGCTGTCGCCGTGCAGCACCACCTCAGCGCCCCGGGCCGCCACCGCCCGCACCTTCACCTCCGGGGTGGTGAGCGGCATCACGATCACGGCCCGGCAGCCCAGCCGCTGGGCCGCCAGTGCCACCCCCTGGGCGTGGTTGCCGGCGCTGGCGGCGATCACGCCCTGCCCCAGTTCCGCCGGGCTCAGACCCGCCATCTTGTTGTAGGCGCCCCGCAGCTTGAAGCTGAACACCTGCTGCAGGTCTTCCCGCTTCAGCAACACGGTGTTGCCGAGCCGGGCCGAGAGGCCGGGGGCGGGATCCAGGGGCGATTCAATCGCCACGTCGTACACGCGGGCCCGCAGGATCAGCGGCAGCATGTCGGCCGGAGCGGTCGGGTTGCCGCAGGGATCCAGGCCCTGGCTTGAGCGGGAGCTGAAGGCCTCGGTCATGGGGCCAGGCTTGCCCACCCAGGCACGCCGCCCCCGATCACCGCCCTGACCGACCCCTGACCCCAGCTCTGGCCCCAGCCCTGGTCTGACCGTTGGCCCCGGCCCTGGCCCGATCCACGGCCCACCTGCGCGCACCGCCTAGATTGCTGCCCATTCTTGGGGCTGTGCATGAATCTCAGTGAGCTGAGTCATCCCAATCAACTGCACGGCCTCAGCACCGCCGACCTAGAGGAGGTGGCGCGGCAGATCCGCGAGCGCCATCTGGAGGTGGTGAGTACCAGCGGCGGCCACCTCGGCCCGGGCCTGGGGGTGGTGGAACTCACCCTGGCCCTTTACCAGACCCTCGACCTGGATCGCGACAAGGTGGTGTGGGACGTGGGCCACCAGGCCTATCCCCACAAGCTGATCACTGGTCGTTACAAGGATTTCCACACGTTGCGCCAGAAAAATGGCGTGGCTGGTTACCTCAAGCGCTGCGAGAGCCGCTTCGACCACTTCGGCGCCGGCCATGCCAGCACGTCAATCTCCGCGGCCCTGGGCATGGCCCTGGCCCGCGATGCCCAGGGCCTCGATCACAAGTGCGTCGCCGTGATCGGGGATGGCGCCCTCACCGGCGGCATGGCCCTGGAGGCGATCAACCATGCCGGTCATCTTCCCAAGACGCGGCTGCTGGTGGTGCTGAATGACAACGACATGTCGATCAGCCCGCCGGTGGGTGCCCTCTCCACCCACCTCAACCGCATGCGGCACAGCAAGCCGCTGCAGTTCCTGCAGGACAACGCCGAGGAGGCCATCAAGCACCTCCCCTTCCT
>JBJTWP010000168.1:0-2844 GCA_046081805.1 Cyanobacteriota bacterium | reverse complement strand
ATCAGCTGGCGGTCTTCGAGCACGAGGTGCAGATGCACCGGCGGGTGAGCTTCCGCATCCGCGACATGATGAAGTGCTTTCCCTCCCAGGGGCATCCGATGGATGCCCTGCAGGCCAGCGCGGCCTCCCTGGGCCTCTTCTATTCCCGCCGCGCCCTCTACGACCCGCAGTACATCGTCGACGCGGTGGTGCGGCTGATCGCCAAGATCCCCACGATGGTGGCGGCGTTCCAGCTGATCCGGAAGGGCCAGGACCCGATCCAGCCCCGGGACGACCTGGCCTACTCGGCCAACTTCCTCTACATGCTCACCGAGCGGGAGCCCGACCCCCTGGCGGCACGGATCTTCGATGCCTGCCTGATCCTGCACGCCGAGCACAGCCTCAACGCCAGCACCTTCAGCGCCCGGGTCACGGCCAGCACCCTCACCGACCCCTACGCGGTGGTGGCCTCGGCGGTGGGCACCCTGGCCGGCCCCCTGCACGGCGGCGCCAACGAGGATGTGCTCGACATGCTCGACCAGATCGGCAGCATCGACCAGGTGGAACCCTGGCTCGAGAGGGCCATCGCCCAGAAGCAGAAGATCATGGGCTTCGGTCACCGGGAGTACCGGGTCAAGGATCCCCGGGCCGTGATCCTGCAGGGTCTGGCGGAGGAGCTCTTCCAGCGCTTCGGCCACGACGCCATGTACGACGTGGCCCTGAAGCTGGAGGAGGTGGCCGGCCGGCGGCTGGGGCCGAAGGGCGTCTACCCCAATGTCGACTTTTACTCCGGTCTCGTCTACCGGAAGCTCGGTATTCCCCGCGACCTGTTCACCCCCATCTTCGCCATCGCCCGTACGGCAGGATGGCTGGCCCACTGGAAGGAACAACTGGGTGCCAACCGCATCTACCGTCCCTCGCAGATCTACACCGGCCCCGCCGAGCGGGGCTGGCTCCCCCTGGAAAGCCGTCCGGTTCCTGGCTGAGTCACTTCCTGACCCGTTTCCCCCTAGGTTCCCTCGCAACGGAGTTCTCTGATGCTGTCCACTGGGATGCTCTCTACCGGCCTGCTGGGTGCCGCCATCGCTCCCCCTGGTCTCGACCTCCAGTCGAGCTTCCTCGACCTCGCCGAAGGCATGGGCCTCACGCCCGGAGCGGCCCGTCTGCTGTGGCTGCCCCTGCCCATGGTCCTGGTGCTGGTGGGGGCCGTCGTCGGCGTGCTGGTGAGCGTCTGGCTCGAGCGCAAGATCTCGGCGGCGGTGCAGCAGCGCATCGGCCCTGAGTACGCCGGCGCCCTGGGGGTGCTGCAGCCCCTGGCCGACGGCCTCAAGCTGGTCTTCAAGGAGGACATCATCCCGGCCCGGGCCGATGCCCTGCTGTTCAGCCTCGGCCCCGTGCTGGTCGTGGTGCCCGTCATCCTGTCCTGGCTGGTGGTGCCCTTCGGCCAGAACCTGCTGATCAGCAACGTGGGGGTGGGCATCTTCCTGTGGATTGCCCTGAGCAGCATCCAGCCCATCGGCCTGCTGATGAGCGGCTACTCCAGCAACAACAAGTACTCGCTGCTCGGAGGCCTTCGGGCCGCCGCCCAGTCGATCAGCTACGAGATCCCCCTGGCCCTCGCGGTGCTGGCGGTGGTGATGATGAGCAACTCCCTCAGCACCGTCGACATCGTTGCCCAGCAGACCGGGGCCGGCATCTTCAGCTGGAACATCTGGCGCCAGCCCGTCGGTTTCGTGATCTTCTGGATCTGCGCCCTGGCGGAGTGCGAGCGCCTTCCCTTCGACCTGCCGGAGGCGGAGGAGGAGCTGGTGGCCGGCTACCAGACCGAGTACTCCGGCATGAAGTTCGCCCTCTTCTACCTGGGCAGCTACATCAACCTGGTGCTCTCGGCCCTGCTGGTGTCGGTGCTCTACCTCGGCGGCTGGAGCTTCCCTGTGCCGGTCGAGTGGATCACCGGCTGGCTCGGTGTCTCTCCCGACGCCCCCCTGGTCCAGGTGATCACCGGCTCGATCGGCATCGTCAGCACGATCCTCAAGGCCTACCTGCTGGTGTTCTTCGCCATCCTGCTGCGCTGGACCACCCCGCGGGTGCGGATCGACCAGCTGCTCGACCTGGGCTGGAAGTTCCTGCTGCCCATCGCCCTGGTCAACCTGCTGGTCACCGCTGGCCTCAAGCTGGCCTTCCCGGTGGCCTTCGGCGGCTGAACCCGTTCCCCGGATACCAACACAGCGGCCCCCACGGGGCCATCATGGTCTCCATCCCGTAACCCCCTCGCCCCAGCCATGTTCGGGTTCCTCAAGCAAGTCGGTGACTACACCCGGGAGGCGGTGAGCGCGGCCCAGACGATGACCCAGGGGCTGGCGGTCACCTTCGATCACCTGCGACGGCGGCCGATCACGGTCCAGTACCCCTACGAGAAGCTGATCCCCTCCGAGCGGTACCGGGGCCGGATCCACTACGAACTCGACAAGTGCATCTCCTGCGAGGTGTGCGTACGGGTCTGCCCCATCAACCTGCCCGTGGTGGACTGGGTGATGAACAAGGCCACCAAGAAGAAGGAGCTGCGCAACTACTCGATCGATTTCGGGGTGTGCATCTTCTGCGGCAACTGCGTGGAGTACTGCCCCACCAACTGCCTCTCCATGACGGAGGAGTACGAGCTGGCGGCCTTCGATCGCCACAGCCTCAACTACGACAACGTCGCCCTCGGCCGCCTGCCCACCAGCGTCACCTCCGACCCGGCAGTGTTCGCCCTGCGGGAACTGGCCTACCTTCCCAAGGGCGCCATGGCTCCCCATGGGGTTCCCGCCACCGAGCCCCGGGCCGGCCAGCTGCCCTCCCATGTGCTGGCAACCCTCCCCACCG
>JBJTWP010000167.1:0-5772 GCA_046081805.1 Cyanobacteriota bacterium | reverse complement strand
GGCAGCGGCGCCAGCAGTCGCTGGTGGGTCAGGGGCTCAGCCCCAGCGTGTTGCGCCAGCTGGTGTCGGGCAGTGCCCAGACCCTGCTGCCCGGCCGCCCCGGCGCCGACATCCCGGCCGAGCCCTTCCGCCAGCTCTGGTATGCCGCGGCTGAGCAGAGCCTCGCCACGGTGCAGATTGAGGCGATTGAGGCCCAGTCCCTGGAAACCCGGGTGCTGACGGCCCAGGTGGAGGCCGGCGGCGCCCGGCTGTTCCCGATCCGCCTGCCGGCTGGTTTCCGCCTGGTGGTTGGGGTGAATGGCTCGCCCTTGATGCAGATGAGCCTGTTCAGCTCCAGTGGGGAGCTGCTGGAGGCCAAGGGTCCGCTGCGGGTGGCGAGCCTGGGGTCCCAGAAGAGTTCTCCGGTGCAGCTGCTCGTCACCAACGAGGGTGTGGCGCCGGGACTGATCACCCTCTCCCTGCGGGCCGATCCGCCCGCCCCCCAGCCGGTTCCCGAGACTCCCCCCGAGGCCGGCCCCACGCCAGTCGCGCCCCAGCCTCCCGAGGCTCCGGCCGCGGTGCCGGTGGCCCCACCGCCCCCCGTGGAACCCCAGCCCAACTGAGCGACTCGGAGCACCAGTCGGAGCACCAGGTTCAGAGGCGGGCGATGGCGGCCCGGGTTTCCTTCACCTCCTGCTTGCGCCGCTCCTCCTGGCGCTTGTCGTGGAGCTTGCGGCCCCTGCCCACGCCGATTGTGATCTTGATCCAGGACCCCTTGAGGTGCAGGTTCAGCGGCACCAGGGTGAGGCCCTTCTGCTCCAGGGCGCCGCGCAGCCGGTCGATCTCGCGGCGGTGGGCCAGCAGTTTGCGCACCCGCAGCGGGTCGTGGTTGAAGAAGCGGCCGGCGTGGCTGTGGGGGGAGATGTGCACGTTGTGCAGCTGCAGCTCGCCATTGCGGATCAGGCAGAAGCCGTCGCGCAGGTTCACCTGGCCGGCCCGGATTGATTTCACCTCCGTGCCGAGCAGCTCAAGGCCGCATTCGAGCGTTTCCAGGATGTCGTACTGGTGCCGCGCGAAACGGTTGTCGGCCAGCAGCCGGTTGGCAGCATCCCGTTGCGCCCTGGCCGCGAGCTTCTTGGTGCCGCCCTTGGCCATCGCAACCCGCGCCCCCCTGCATCACAAGCAGCCTCCAACCCTAGGCAGGGGCCGGTACCCTCAGACGATGGCGATTGTTTCCTCAGAGTCGGCCGAGCCGCTTGGACGCCGTGGGCGCGCTGCGTCCGGCGCCGGCTCGGTCGAGCCTGAGGGGCAAAGGGGGGTGGCGGCCAGGGGTGCGGCAGACGGGGAGCGATTGGTGGAGCCCGGGGCTGCGGAGGCGGAGCAGCAGGCCGAGGCGCAGGAGCTGCAGCCACGGGAGGATTCGCTGCGGCCCAGGCGCCTGGCCGACTACATCGGCCAGAGCGAGCTCAAGCAGGTGCTGGCCATCGCCGTGCACGCCACCCGGGCCCGGGGTGAGGCGCTCGACCACGTGCTGCTCCATGGCCCGCCCGGCCTGGGCAAAACCACCATGGCCCTGGTGCTGGCGGAGGAACTGGGTGTGCGCTGCCGCATCACCAGCGCTCCGGCCCTGGAGCGCCCCCGCGACATCGTCGGCCTGCTGGTGAACCTGCAGCCCGGGGAGCTGCTGTTTATCGATGAGATCCATCGTCTGAACCGCGTGGCCGAGGAAATCCTCTACCCGGCGATGGAGGATTTCCGCCTTGATCTCACCGTGGGCAAGGGCACCACCGCCCGCACCCGCACCCTGCCGATCGCCCCCTTCACTCTGGTGGGTGCCACCACCCGCGCCGGCTCCCTGAGCTCGCCGCTGCGGGATCGCTTTGGGCTGATCCAGCGGCTGGAGTTCTACGGGCTGGAGGATCTGCAGGCGATCGTGGAGCGCGCCGCCGTGCTACTGCAGCTCGAGCTCGATCGACAGGCCGCGCTGGAGGTGGCGCGCCGCTGTCGCGGCACCCCCCGGATCGCCAACCGCCTGTTGCGCCGTGTTCGCGATGTGGCGGCGGTCCACGGCCATGGCCGCATCGGCCCCGAACTCGTGCACCAGGCCCTGAGCCTGCACCGGGTCGATGCCCGCGGCCTCGATGCCAGCGACCGGCGCCTGCTCACCCTGCTGCTGCAGGGTTACGGCGGGGGGCCCGTGGGCCTCGACACCCTGGCGGCTGGGCTTGGTGAAGACCCCACCACCCTGGAAACGGTGGTGGAGCCCTATCTGCTTCAGCTCGGTTTCCTGCAGCGCACTCCCCGTGGCCGCGTGGTCACCCCGGCCGGTCGGGCCCATCTGGGTTGGCCGGCCCAGCTGGATCTGCCGGGAGCCGTGGCATGAGCGGTGGCCTGCTGGCGCTGCTGCTGAGCCTGCAGCTGGCGGTGCCGCTGCTGGCGGTCCAGCTGCCCTTGCCCCAGCTGTTCAACCAGGCCCTGGCCGCCAGCCGCGACGGTCGATTCGGCGAGGCGTTGCCCCTCTGGAACCAGGTGCTGGAGCTCGCCCCGGACGATGCGGCAGCCTGGAGCAACCGCGGCAACGTGCAGCTGGCCCTGGGGGATCCGGTGGCGGCGATCGCCGACCAGACCCACGCCATCGAGCTGGAGCCCCAAAGCCCGGATCCCCACCTGAACCGGGGCACCGCCGAGGAGGCCCTGCAGCGCTGGGACGCGGCCGAGGCCGACTACCGCTGGATCCTGGAGCACCCGCCCGCCTCGGCCAGGCAGGAGGACGTGCGCCCCTTGGCCCTCTACAACCTGGGCAATGTCCAGGGCTCCCGCGACGACTGGACGGCCGCCCGCGACTGCTTCAGCGCGGCGGCCGAGGCTCGGCCCGGCTTTGCGATGGCCCGCTCCAGCGCCGCCCTGGCGGCCTTCCAGCTGGGCGATCTCGATCGGGCCGAGCGGGACCTGCGCTCCCTGATCCGCCGTCACCCCCTCTTCGCGGATGCCCGCGCCGCCCTCACGGCCCTGCTGTGGCGGCGGGGCGCCAGCGGCGAGGCCGAGAGTCACTGGGCGGCGGCGTCCGGACTGGATCCCCGCTATCGCCAGCCAGAATGGCTGCTGCACACGCGCCGTTGGCCGCCCGAACCGGTGCAGGCCCTGCAGCAGTTCCTGGCCCTGGCGTCGGCCTGAGCTTGCCCGGCATGTTTTCCACCGCCTCGATTCCCGCAGCCGCCCGCGCCGATTGGCAGGCGCTCCACCTCGATGCCGCCTTGGAGGAGGCGCTGCCGGAGCTGATTAAGCTGCGCCGCCACATCCATCGCCACCCCGAGCTCAGCGGCCATGAGCAGCAGACCGCGGCGCTGGTGGCCGGTGAGCTGCGTCGCTGGGGTTGGCAGGTGAGCGAGGGCGTCGGTCGCACCGGCGTGGTGGCCGAACTCGGGCCACGTCAGCGGTCTGATGGGGCGCCCACCCGGCTGTTGGCCCTGCGCGTCGATATGGATGCCCTGCCGGTGGAGGAGCGCACCGGCCTGGATTACGCCTCCACGGTGCAGGGGCTGATGCATGCCTGCGGCCACGACCTCCACACCGCCGTGGGGCTGGGGGTGGCGCGGCTGCTGGGGGGGCTGGCGGAGCGCGATCCCTCGCGGCTCACGGCGCGGATCCGGCTGCTGTTTCAGCCCGCCGAGGAAACGGCCCAGGGCGCCGCCTGGATGAAGGCCGACGGGGCCATGGAGGGCGTGGACGCCCTGTTCGGTGTGCATGTGTTCCCCAGCCTGCCGGCCGGCAGCATCGGCGTGCGCAGCGGCAGCCTCACGGCCGCGGCGGGGGAGCTGGAGGTGGAGGTGCTCGGGGAGGGCGGCCATGGTGCCCGGCCCCACCAGAGCACCGACGCCATCTGGATCGCGGCGCGGGTGGTGAGTGGGCTGCAGGAGGCGATCAGCCGCCGCCTCGACGCGCTGCATCCGGTGGTGGTGAGCTTCGGGCGGATCGAGGGGGGCCGGGCCTTCAACGTGATTGCCGATCATGTGCGCCTGCTCGGCACCGTGCGCTGCCTCGACAACGACGTGCATGCCCAGCTGCCCGGCTGGATCGAAGACACGGTCAAGGCCCTGTGCGAGGGCCATGGCGGCGAGGGGCGGGTGCGCTATCGCCGCATTTCGCCGCCGGTGCACAACGACCCTGGCCTCACCCAGCTGGTGGCCGAGGTGGCCACCGCCCTGCTGGGGCGCGAGCGGGTGCTGTGGCTGGAGCAGCCCTCCCTCGGGGCTGAGGATTTCGCCGAACTGCTCGACGGCACCCGCGGCACCATGTTTCGCCTGGGGGTGGCCGGACCCGACGGCTGCACGCCGCTGCACAGCAACACCTTCGCCCCGGACGAGACCTCGATCCCGGTGGGGGTCCAGGTGCTCACCGCCAGCCTGCTGGCGGCGATGGAGCGAGCCGGGCTGTGAGCCTGCCCGCTGGCCAGAGGCCCTGGTTGCTCACCTGGCTGGCCCTGGCCGCGCCGCTGCTGGTGCTGCTGGCCTTGATCGCCCTGCTGCAGCGCCGCGGCGCTGACCGCGTGGTGGCGGTGCCGCCGCTGCTGATCGGCGGCGGCCTGCTGGCCACCAATGCGGTGGCCCGGGGACGGCGCCGCCGCCGCCTGCTGGGGGCCCTGCGGCAACAGGATTCCGGCCGCTGAGTTGGGGCCGCTGAGGCAGTCTGGAGGCATGAGCCAAGTTCCCGACCTCGCGCTGCTGCGCGCCGCCATCACCTCCGGGGATCCCGCCCGGGCCATGCCGGCCCTGGCCAACCTGCGGCAGGTGCCGGCCGAGCAGGCCATCCCGCTGCTGTTGCTGGGCCTGGAGCAGTCCATCTTCCTGGTCCGCTCCCTCAGCTGCGCCGGGCTGGGCGTCAAGCGCAGCGAGGCGGGCTGGGAGGCCCTGCTGCGGGCCCTGGACCACGATGAAGACGCCAACGTGCGTGGCGAAGCCGCCAATGCCCTGGCCAGCTACGGCCTGGAGCGGGCCTGGCCGCCGCTGCTGGCCGCGTTTCGTCGCGATACCCAGTGGCTGCTGCGCTGCAGCGTGCTCTCGGCCCTGGCCGAGCAGCCGGAGATCCCGCCGGCCTGGCTGCTGGAGCTGGCCAGCCTGGCCATCGACGACGCGGATGGCACCGTGCGGGCCGGCGGTGCCGAGATCCTGGGGCGGGTGGCGCAGGAGTGGCCGGAGCGTGGCGAGGCCCAGCAGGCGCGGGCTTTGCTGCAGCGGCTCCAGGCCGATCCCGACCACCGGGTGGTGGCGGCAGCCCTGGATGGCCTGCAGGCCGGGGCCGGCTGAGGCCAGCGGAGGCCGGAAGGGGCGGTTTCGGCCTTGCTAGGTTTCGTTTGTCACTAGGGGTGCCCGGCTGCGATTGGCGGACCCGGGCTGAGATCACACCCTCCGAACCTGATCCGGGTCATGCCGGCGCAGGGAAGTGAGCCAGCCACCCACCGGTGTGCAGCGGCGATCTCGGCAACCGGAACCGGCTCCCCCCGCGCGACCACCCCTCGCGGTGGCCGTTCCGTTCTTCGCCCCCACCCATCATGCGCAGCGCCTGGATCGAGAAGCGTCGCGGCAGCGCCAATGTGTCGCAGATGCACTACGCCCGCCAAGGGGTGGTGACCGAGGAGATGGCCCATGTGGCTCGGCGCGAGAACCTGCCCGAATCGCTGGTGATGGAGGAGGTGGCGCGGGGCCGGATGATCATCCCGGCCAACATCAACCACCCCAATCTCGAGCCGATGGCGATCGGCATCGCCAGCAGCTGCAAGGTGAACGCCAACATCGG
>JBJTWP010000166.1:0-2903 GCA_046081805.1 Cyanobacteriota bacterium | reverse complement strand
CGTGCTGGATCAGGGTCGACTGATCGAGGAGGCCCCCGCCCAGCAGTTGCTCACCAGGCCCTCCAGCCCCATGGCCCAGCGACTGGTGGGCCGGGCCCGGGAGCGGGAGGGCCAGCAGCGGCCACCCAGCGGCGAGTCGCCGCTGCTGCTGGAGATCGGGCAGTTGCGCTGCTGGCATCCCCGCCCCGCCCCGCTCTGGAAACCCCGCTGGCTCAAGGCGGTGGACGGGGTGAGCCTCACGCTGCACCTGGGCGAGACCATCGGCCTGGTGGGGGCCTCGGGCTGCGGCAAGAGCACCCTCTGCCGGGCACTGATGGGCCTGGCCCCCGTGCGGGGCGGCAGCGTGCGGCTGGAGGGCCAGGAGCTGCTGGGCCTCCGGGGCGGAGTCCTGCGCCGCGCCCGCCGGGCCATTCAGATGGTGTTCCAGGACCCCCTGGCCTGCCTCAACCCCCAGCTGCGGGTGGGGGAGGCGGTGGCCGACCCCCTGCTGATCCATGGCCTGGCCAGCCGCAGCGAGGCCCGGCAACGGGCGCGGCAGCTGCTGGCGGCCGTGGGGCTGGAGCCGCCGGAAGCGTTTGAGCAGCGCCTGCCCCGCCAGCTCTCGGGCGGCCAGCAGCAGCGGGTGGCGATCGCCCGGGCCCTGATCCTCAGCCCCCGGGTGCTGCTCTGCGACGAGAGCGTGAGCATGCTCGACGCTGAAGTGCAGGCGGAGGTGCTGGCGCTGCTGCGGGATCTGCAGACGCGGCTGGGGCTGGGGATGCTGTTCGTGACCCATGACCTGGCCGTGGCCAGTGGCTTCTGCCACCGGGTGATCGTGCTGGATGGAGGCCGGATCGTGGAGGAGGGCCCCGGATCAGCGTTGCTGCGCAACCCCCAGGCCCCGATCACCCGCACCCTGGTGGAGGCCTGCCCGCGGCTGCCGGTTGCGGCCTAGCCCAGGGTCCACCAGCGCACCACCTCGCTCCGGCCCGGCGGCGCAGCAGCGTGAGCAACTGTTCGAACACCGGCGGCAGGGGGGCTTCGCACAGCAGCCGCTGCCGCGTGATCGGGTGATCCAGCCCCAGCTGCACGGCATGGAGGGCCTGGCCCGGCAGCTCCAGCGGCAGCTTGCGGCAGCGCGAATACACCGGATCGCCCAGGATCGGATGGCCCATGTGGGCGCAGTGCACCCGGATCTGGTGGGTGCGGCCCGTGTCGAGCTTGAAGCGCAGCAGGGCGTAATCCCCCAGCCGCTCCACCACGCTCCAGTGGGTGCAGGCATGGCGGCCGGAGCCGTCGTGGACCACCGCGTATTTCTTGCGATCCACCGGATGGCGGCCGATCGGGCCGATGATCGTGCCCCTGTCGGCGGCGGGCTGGCCGTGCACCACCGCCAGGTATTCGCGCGAGGCGATCCGCTGCTGGATCTGCAGCTGCAGCTTCACCAGGGCCTCCTGGCTCTTGGCCACCACGATGCAGCCCGTCGTGTCCTTGTCGAGGCGGTGCACGATGCCGGGCCGCAACTCGCCGCCGATGCCGGGCAGGTTTGGGCAGTGGTGCAGCAGGCCGTTCACCAGGGTGCCGTCCCTGTTGCCCGGCGCCGGATGCACGGTGAGGCCGGCTGGCTTGTTGAGCACGATCAGGTGCTCGTCCTCGAACAGCACCTCCAGGGGGAGCTCCTGGGCCACCAGATAGGGCAGGGGCTCCGGCGGCGGCATCCACAGCTCCACCGTGTCGCCCTGGCGCAGCGGCGTCTTGGCCCGGCCGGTGCCGCCGTTCACCCGCACATAGCCCGCGTCGATGAACTTCTGAATCCGGGCCCGGCTCTGCTCCGGCCGCTGGGCCACCAGCCAGCGGTCCAGCCGCATCGGCAGCGGCTTCGGGTAGTGGAGGCTGACCAGCTCCCCGGGCCCCGCGCCGAAGCCCTCAGCGGGGCAATCTGGAGACATCGATGCCGTGGGTCGCGGTGGGCAGCGCGTCCGAATCCTGGCAGGCACCTACGCCGGCGATGCCCACTGGCTCACCGAGGGGCATGGACGGATCTGGTGATCGTGGACACCACGCTGGTGTGGATGCTCGACACGCTGCTGGTGGCGCCGTATCGCTCGCTCAGCCATGGGCTGGTGCGCTGGGCCTCACCAGCCGCACCTTCGTGGTGATCAACGACGCCGTCGCCGGTTTCAACGCGGCCAGCGTGGAAGCCGGCGAAGAGGTGGTGATCACACGCCGAGGCGTGGCCATCGCCAGGATCGTGCCGGAACCGGCAGGCCCTGCCGACAGATTTGAGCTGCAGGAGCTGTTCCAGTTCACCAATGCTCAACCGATGCATGCAGGGCCGGATGCCGGCGCCTTCCTTGCGGAGCTGTTCGTGGCGATCGAGAGCGCTGACTTGGATGCGGCCGCCGCGGGCCAGGAGCTGGGGGTGGCCGTTGAGCTGATCGAGGCCTGAGCCCTCACCCCGGCAACTCCAGCGCAACCGCCCCCAGCAGCCCCCGGCGGAAGTCATCGAGCAGCCGCTGGGCCATGCGCACCGTGTCGCCGCTGGTGTGGCGTTCGGCGGTGGCCAGCAACCAGTTTTCGGCATCGGGGAGCAACTCCCGCCCCGCCAGAACCGGCACCGCCACGCCGTAGCGGCGCTCCAGCAGGCCCTCCGCCACCCCAGCGGCCGGCAGCCCCTCCAGCAGCCGCAGCAGCCGCACGAAGGCGTGGGCCACCGCCTCGGTGTCGTAGGCGGCCTGGCCGATGTCGTCGCAGAGGGCGAGCTGCAGGGCGGCCTGCTGGTTGTCGATCCGGGGCGGCAGCACCCCGGGGGCATCGAGCAGATCCAGATCCTGCCCGAGACGCACCCAGCGCAGGCTGCGGGTGACGCCGGCGCGGCGGGCGCTCTCCACCACCTTCTGGCGCACCAGCCGGTTGATCAGGGC
>JBJTWP010000165.1:0-2741 GCA_046081805.1 Cyanobacteriota bacterium | reverse complement strand
CTTGTCCTTGAGCAGACCCTTGAGGGTGTGGAACACCTCGGTGCCCATCCGCAGGGCCTCGCGGAAGCTGGGGGCGCCGTGGGGCACCAGCATGAATTCCTGGAAGTCGAGGCTGTTGGCCGCGTGGGCGCCACCGTTGATCACGTTCATCAGCGGCACCGGCAGCAGGCTGGCCATCGGGCCTCCCAGGTAGCGGTAGAGCGGCAGGCCGAGGGCCTTGGCGGCGGCCCGGGCGGTGGCCAGGCTCACGGCCAGGATCGCGTTGGCGCCGAGGGCGCTCTTGTTGTCGGAGCCGTCGAGCTCGATCATCGCCGCGTCCACGGCCCCCTGATCGAGGGCGCTGAGGCCGCATAGGGCGGGGCCGATCTTCTCCTCGATATGGCTCACCGCCTGCAGCACGCCCTTGCCCAGGTAGCGACTGCCGCCGTCGCGCAGTTCGTGGGCCTCGTGGGCGCCGGTGCTGGCGCCGCTGGGCACGATCGCCCGACCGCACGCACCACATTCGAGCGTCACCTCAGCTTCCACCGTGGGGGTCCCGCGCGAGTCGAGCACCTCCCGGGCCACCACGGTGTCGATCACAAGGTCAAGGGAGTCGATCACGAAAGGCCCGGCTGTCGCTGTCAGAGGTGGATCCTATGGGTCACCCCCTGCCCGGCAGTTGTGCCAACGGGCACCGGCGGCAGGATCGCGGCAACGACCCCGGAGGCCTGCCGCGCTTGGGCTCGCCACAATGGGTTCGGCCGTCTTCCGTCTCCATGCGCCTGCTGCACACCATGCTCCGGGTGGGCGATCTCGAGCGCTCCCTCTCCTTCTATACCGAGCTGCTCGGGATGCGGTTGCTGCGGCGCAAGGACTATCCCGGCGGACGCTTCACCCTGGCCTTCGTGGGCTATGGCGAGGAGGCCGACCACACGGTGCTGGAGCTCACCCACAACTGGGACACCAGTGCCTACGACATCGGCAGTGGCTACGGCCACATCGCCATCGGCGTGGACGACATCCATGGCGTGTGCGGCCAGATTCAGGCCAAGGGCGGCCGCGTGACCCGCGAGCCCGGGCCGATGAAGCACGGCAGCACCGTGATCGCCTTCGTGGAAGACCCCGATGGCTACAAGGTGGAGCTGATCCAGCTCTCCTCCCGCGCCTGAGGGCCTGATGCGCTCCACCCCCTCGGCTCCCGCCAGCCTCACGGCCGAACCCGATCGCTTCAGCGACGACGCCTGGGACCTGCTGCTCGCCGCCCAGGAGCAGGCCCGGCGCTGGAGGCATGGCGCCATGGATGTGGAGCACCTGCTGCAGGCGCTGTGGCTGGATCGCCGTTTTGCCGCCTGGGTGGAGCCCCTGCCGGTGGATGCCGATCGGCTGCTCGATCGCCTGGAGGCGTTCTGCGCCGACCAGCCCCAGTCCCGCGGCGGGGAGCTCTACATCGGCGATGCCCTCGAAGACCTTCTTGAGCAGGCCGACCGCTGCCGGGCCGGCTGGGGCGATGCCCTGCTGGAGGTGGGCCATCTGCTCACCGCCCTGCTGGCCGAGCCCCGGATCGGGGCCGACGCCCTGGCCGGTGAAGGGCTGAGCGAGGAGCTGCTGCGTCGGCGCCGGCCGACCGGCGCCGGTGCCGGTCCCACCCCGGAGCCCGGTCGGCCAGCCGTGGAGGAGGCCGACTGGATCGATGCCGCCCCGGCCAGACCGGCCCCACCCCGCTCCGCCGCGCGCCCGCTGGCCGCGGCGGCTCCCCAACCGGCGGTTGGTGCTCCCCCGGCGGGGGGATCGGCACCGGCGGCGGGGGAGCTGCGGCTGGAGGCGGAGCCCCCTGAGCCCCCGGCCTTGGAGCGCTACGGCCGCGATCTCACCGCCGCCGCCCGGGCTGGCGAACTCGATCCTGTGGTTGGCCGTGACAGCGAGATCCGCCGCCTGATTCAGGTGCTCTCGCGCCGCAGCAAGAACAACCCGGTGCTGATCGGTGAGCCCGGCGTGGGCAAGACCGCCGTGGCCGAACGGCTGGCCCAGCGGATCGTGGCAGGGGAGGTGCCCGATGGCCTGCGGGGCCAGCGGCTGGTGGCCCTCGACCTGGGGGCCCTGATCGCCGGCGCCAAATACCGCGGTCAGTTCGAGGAACGGCTACGCCAGGTGCTCGATGAGGTGCGGGACGCCGAGGCCGGCGCCGAGGCCGGCGGTGTGATCCTGTTCATCGACGAGCTGCACACCGTGGTGAGCGGCGACCGCTCCAATGCCGACGCCGGCAGCATCCTCAAGCCGGCCCTGGCCCGCGGTGAACTGCGTTGCGTGGGCGCCACCACCCCCGAGGACTATCGCCGCAGCATCGAGAAGGATCCGGCCCTGGAGCGCCGCTTCCAGCAGGTGCCGATCCGCGAGCCCGACCTCGACACGAGCGTCGAGATCCTGCGGGGCCTCAAGGAGCGCTACGAGCTCCACCACGGCGTGAGCATCACCGACGCGGCCCTGGTGGCGGCGGCGCGCCTGGCGGATCGCTACATCGCCGATCGCTGCCTGCCCGATTCCGCCATCGACCTGATCGATGAGGCGGCGGCCCAGCTGCGCATGGAGGCCACCTCCAGGCCGCGGCTGGTGGAGGAGGCAGAGGCGGAACTGCGCCGGGTGGAGCTGGCCCTGCTGGCCGCCGAAGCCGCGCCGTTGGAGGAGCGCACCGCCCTGCAGCAGAAGCGGCGCCAGGCCACCGAGGCCCTCGATGGGCTGCAGGGGCGCTGGCAGGCCGAGCGGGA
>JBJTWP010000164.1:0-3054 GCA_046081805.1 Cyanobacteriota bacterium | reverse complement strand
AGGCCATCACCTTCGGTGCGAAAAACGGGGTGGAGGCCTGGGTCACGATCAGACCATCGGGGGCCAGCCTTTGCAGCAGCCGTCCGTAGAAGGCCACGCTGTAGAGACTGGCCACGGCCGGGGTGTCGGGGTCAGGAAAGTCGGCCACCACCACGTCGTAGCGACCCAGCAGGGGACCCGGCAGGCGACCCGGCAGGGGGCCCGTCAGGGCGAAGGCGTCACCCACGTGCAGCCTCAGCCGGGGATCCTCCAGGCTGGCCCGGTTGAGTCTCCGCAGGAACGGCTGATGCCGCGCCAGCCGCAGCATCGCCGGATCCAGTTCCACCAGATCCACCCGCTCCAGCCCGGGCCAGCGCAGCACCTCCCGCAGCGCCAGGCCGTCGCCCGCCCCCAGCAGCAGCACCCGCCGGGGCCGGCCCTGCAGCGCCATGGCGGGATGCACCAGGGCCTCGTGGTAGCGGTATTCATCCAGGCTGGAGAACTGCAGGCTGCCGTCGAGGTAGAGGCGCAGATCGTTCCGGCGCCGGGTCAGCACGATGCGCTGAAACCGGGTCTGCAGCCGGCCGATCACCGGATCGGCATAGAACTGATCCTCAATCCGACCCTCCAGCGGTGCCAGCAGCAGCCCGGCGAGGCCCACCAGCGGCAGCAGCGCCGTCACCAGCCAGCGCCACGGCCGCAGCTCGGCGAAGAACCAGCTGAGCAGCGCGGCACAACTGAGCGGCACCAGGGCCAGCACCGCCGCGGTGGGCAGCAGGCCCAGCCAGGGCAGCAGCAGCAGGGGGAACAGCAGCGAGCCCACCAGGGCCCCGAGGTAGTCGAGGGCGAGGGCCCGGGCCAGTGCGGTACGCACCTGCTGCTGCTGCTCCAGCAGGCGGGTGAGGATCGGCAGTTCCATGCCCCCCAGCACCCCCACTGCCAGGGTGAGCAGCACCACGGCCGGCCAGAGCGGCGCTTCGGCGGCGAACAGGGCGAACAGGGCCAGGGGCCCGAGCAGGCAGAGGGGCACCAGGCCCAGCTCCACCAACAGAAAGGCCCGCAGCAGTCCGCGGCGGGGCCGCACCCCCGGGGCCACGAACTGACTCAGCCAGGCCCCAAGGCCCATCGCCGCCAGGAAGGTGCCCACCACCACGCCGGTGGCCAGGGCGGCATCGCCCGCCAGATAGCTGGCCTGGGTCACCAGCAGCAGCTCCAGCACCAGCCCGGCCGCCGAGGAGAGGGCCGCCGTGGCCAGCAGCAGTCGCAGCTGCGAGCCCGTCAGCCGAGCCGGGCCCCCGCCCTCGTCGATCGGCGCCGCCGCAGTCACTTGGCCCCGGACGGGCCCCGGCCCTGGAAGCGGCTCCAGTCCTGGCGCTCCCGGGCCGGCCACCAGCGTCCAGCCCGGTAGCTGCCGCGGTAGGTCATGCCACTGCCGGCGGCAGGGGTGCCGTCCTGGCCGATCCGGAACTGGCCCGGCCGGGTGACGGCCAGCAGGGAGCCCGCCGCGACGGCCGTCAGCAGCAGCGCCAGCAGCAGGCCGCGCTCCATCTGCCGCTCAGGCCGCTGGCGGCGCCAGCGGCGGCAGCAGCGCTGCCGGCTCGGGCTGGAGGGGGGTCACGGCGACAGGCCAGGGGGTCCGCCGCCCATCCTCCACGAGCAGCTCCAGCCCCTCGAACGCCAGGCCCGCACCAGCTGGTGTGGGATCGATCCCTATCTGCAGCCGCAGGGAACCGGGACGCGGCAGCCGCAGCCAGATGCCGTGACGGATCACCCACACCTCGCCATCGGAGTCGGCGCTGTTCAGCCACAGGGCCTGCCGCTGCCGCAGCAGACAGCGGCCCCAGGCATCCCCCAGGCGCAGCTCGAAGGGAATCTGCAACCCCCGCAGGGGGCCCTTGACCCGCTCGAAGCGGGCACAGACGCGCAGCCGCACCAGGCCCTCACCACCCAGCTCCAGGCGCTGCGCCAGCAGGGGCTCCTCCACCCGCAGCCAGCGCCGCCGCCGACAGCCGCCATACACCGACAGCCAGAAGAGAACCAGCAGGGCACCGCTCACCAAGCTGGTGAACACCAGCAGCCCCGTGTCGAAGGCATGGGGACGCACCAGCAGCAGCAGGGGGAGCGGCTGACTCAGCGGCTGTCCCGCCCCGTCGAGAAGCTCCTCCACCCGAACCCGCAGCTGGTAGGCGCCGCTCGCGCCCGGTCGCAGGGCCAGCAGTGCGGCGGCATCCCGTTCGTCGTAGGTGCCCTGTTCCCCCTCTTCGACCCAGACCCCCCGCTCGCGCCAGGCGTCCTTGCGGAACTGCAGCACCGGCTGGCCGGCGGGATCCAGCAGGTCCACCGCCAGGGTAGCGGAGCTGGTGGCGGGCAGGTCGGCCTGGAGTTCCAGCTCCGGACTGCCGAACCAGCCCGAATCCAGCTGGAACGGCGCGCTCAGCACCGGCTCATCCCCCAGTGCCAGCAGGGGCAGTCGGCGCTCGGGCGTGAACCCGGAGGCCACCAACACCAGCAGCGGCATCAATGGCAGCACCCCGGCCAGCAGCGGCCACGGCATCCGGCTCTCTCCAGCCCCTGCTTACCCTAGGCGGACCCGTGGGATCGCGGTCCTGCGGCCCCCAGCTCCGCCGATCGCCATGACACCGGCCAAGCCCCTGCTGCAGCTGGTCCTCACCGTGGGCTGGTCCCTGGTGGGGGTGCTGTTGATCTATGGCGGCACCCTGCTGTTCGACCAGCTGGCGCCGCTCGACTACCGCGCCGAGATCCGCAAGGGCAATGTGGCGGCCGGCGTGGTGCTGGCGGCCGTGATCCTGGCCGTCGCCGCCGTGGTGGTGGCCGTGCTGGTCAGCTGAACCCAACGCCCCTGCCGGCCCTGCCGCCGGGCAGGGCTCAGGAGCGTGAGCAGCAGCCGATGAGATATCACGGGCTCCTTCCTGATCGCTGCGTTCCCTCTAAGCGGGCTGGAGCGAGTGCAACGCCCGGCAGGTGAGGGCGCCCGGGAGGGGTCTCCGCCGGGCCCGGTCGGGGTGGGTGGCCGGTCCTGCTGCTGAAATCCCGCTGATGAAACAGGAAGAGCGC
>JBJTWP010000163.1:0-7663 GCA_046081805.1 Cyanobacteriota bacterium | reverse complement strand
TCACGTTCCTGGTGGACGTGGCGGTTCCCTACGTGGAAGCGGTCTTTCTGCGCGGCACCCCGTTCCTCGGCACGGTGTCCTTCAACGCCCAGGCGCAGCAGATCTCCCCGGACCAGGCAACGTTCGCTTATGGGGCCCTGTTCGCCGATCCCCTGCCGACGATGGGCGCCGGCATCCCGCCCAGCCTCCTGATGCAGGACATGTACCGCCACCTGCCACCGCGCCTGCACCGCTGGTACGACCAGCGCACGCGGGGGAAGGGGGACGTGCGGGTGAAGATCTGCATGAGCTTTCAGAAGGCGATGTTCTGCGTCACCAACGCCGCCATCCGGGGCACCTTCCCCCATGCCCTCTCCAGCCCTCACCCGGCCGAGCAGGGGGCCAACGCGGCCTACGCCGCGGCCTGGGCGACCCGACTGGCCAAGGGGCGCACCGACTGTCTCGGGCCTGAAGCCTGAAAGCCCGTTGCAGCCTGAACCTGAAAGCCCGTTGCAGCCTGGAGTCGTAGCGTCAGAGCTCCTGCGATGCGCTGGAGTTGGAGCAGCCCTGGACCCCTCGCCCCAGACCTGAGCAGGCCGAACGGCTGGAGCGCCGCCTCGAGTTCGGCGACTACGCCAGCACCCGCGATTTTCTTGAGCGCCTCAACCACCTGTCGGAAGAGCTCCAGCGCTTCCCCGACATCAGTTTTGGCCGCACCTACGTGAACCTGACGCTGCGGCCGCAGGGCAGTGAGGATGGCGCCCTGATCGACGCGGAGGACGAAGCCTTCGCCAGCCGGATCGACGGCCTGCTCGACATCCCCAACCCGGGCTGACGCCATGGACCCGGCCCTGACCCATCTCAATGCCAACGTCATGGACGCCAACCCCATCGCTGCCGACACGGTCAGCGACACCAGGGCGAGCGACGTCACAGACGCCCTGGCGATCGATCTGCGCCAGGCCTACGAAGGGGCGGGGGTTGAGGCCGTGCTGGATGAACTCGACCACGACCTGATCGGTCTGCGGCCAGTGAAGGCCCGCATCCGCGAAATCGCCGCCCTGCTGGTGGTGAACCGGGCCCGTCAGCAGGTGGGCCTGGAAACCGCGCCACCCTCACTTCACATGTCGTTCACGGGAAGGCCGGGCACGGGCAAAACCACCGTGGCCGAGAGGATGAGCAAGATCCTGCACGGCCTGGGCTATGTGCGCAAGGGCCATGTGGTGACGGCCACCCGCGACGACCTGGTGGGCCAGTACATCGGACACACCGCCCCAAAAACCCGCGACATGCTCAAGAAGGCCATGGGAGGCGTGCTGTTCATCGATGAGGCCTACTACCTCTACCGGCCGGAGAACGAGCGGGACTATGGCGCTGAAGCCATTGAGATCCTGTTGCAGGTGATGGAGAACAACCGCGACGATCTTGTGGTGATTTTCGCTGGCTACAAGGAGCGCATGGATGTGTTCTACCAGTCGAATCCAGGCCTCTCCTCCCGGGTGGCCAACCACATCGACTTCCCGGACTACAGCGCTGAGGAACTGCTGGCGATTGCCCAGCTGATCCTGATGGCGGAGAATTATCGCTTCAGTCAAGAAGCCCGCGCCGCTTTTGCAGACTACATCACCCGGCGCATGCAGCTGCCGTTCTTTGCCAACGCCCGCTCGATCCGCAACGCCATCGATCGAGCCCGCATGCGGCAGGCCAACCGCCTGTTCAGCCGCATGGGCAGTCCCCTCACCAAGCTTGATCTGATCACGATCGAAGCCGCTGACATCACCGCCAGCCGCGTGTTTCAAGGGGAGGTGGAGGGGCTGGACCCGGCCCGGCCACTCACCTGATCAAGGCCACACCCCTCTGGTCGGGGCCCACGGCTCCCGGTTAACGCCGCCGCTTGCGCGAATCAATCTGCAACAGATCACGCACCTGTTGCACCTGACGGGCCAGGCCAGGATCCAGATTGAGTTTCTTCTCAATCTGCTCCACGGCATACATCACGGTGGAGTGATCCTTGCCACCGAACACTTCTCCGATGCGCGGTAGCGACAGATCCGTACTTTGACGCATCAGATACATGCCCACCTGGCGAGCCTGACTCACGGCTCGCTTGCGACTGGCACTGCGCATCTCATCGGAACTCACCCCAAACACCTCCGCCACCTTCTCCACCACCTGTTCCGGCTTGACCTCCACATCCCCACCGGCCGGATCGAGCATGGGTGCCACGGAATCCACGGTCATCGGCAGGCCGGTGATCGACGCAAAGGCCACCGCCCGGGTGAGCGCGCCCTCCAGTTCGCGGATGTTCGAGGTGAAGCGCCCGGCGATGAACTGAATCAGATCACGCGGCAGACTCATTTGCTCCTGCTCAGCTTTCTTGTGCAGGATTGCCATCCGCGTTTCCAGGTCTGGGGCCTGAATGTCGGCAATCAAGCCCATTGAGAAGCGGGAGATCAAGCGTTCCTGCAGCCGGGAAATCTGGTTGGGGGGGCGATCACTGGCAATCACAATCTGACGCCCAGCTTCATGGAGGGAGTTAAAGGTGTGGAAGAACTCTTCCTGGGTGTACTCCTTGCCCTCCAGGAACTGGATGTCGTCCACCAGGATCAGATCGGCGGCGCGGTAGCGGTCGCGGAAGGCCTGCATGCCATCCTTGCGAATGGCCTGGATCAGATCATTGGTGAAGGTTTCGGTGGAGACATAGAACACCTTGGCCTTGGCGTTGATTTCCAGCCGGTAGTGGCCGATCGCCTGCATCAGGTGGGTCTTGCCCAGGCCCACCCCGCCGCAGATGAACAGGGGGTTGAATTCCCGGCCCGGTGCCTCGGCCACCGCCAGGGCTGCCGCATGGGCCATGCGGCTGTTGGGCCCCACCACGAAACGGTTGAACACGTAGCGCGGGTTGAGCCCTGGCACCACCTTCCTGGGGGCCTCACCGGTCGGCAGCACGGCGGCTGGGCTGGTAGCGCCGGGCCCGGCGGCCTCCACAAAGGGATCAACCCACCCAAATACCGCCCCAAGGGCGGCATCGCCCTCGGCGGCTGACACCAGCACCTGAACGGGTTTGCCGGCGATCTCAGTGGCCACCGCCTCGATCGTGCCGAGGTAGTTCTTGCGCAGCCAGCCGCAGGCGAAGCTGCTGGGGGCCTCCAGTTCGAGCTGACCATTCTGAAACCCGCGGCACCGGGCCGGGCGGATCCAGGTCTCGAAGGTGGGCTTGCTCAGGCTGGACTGGAGCGCCTCCTGAACCTGGTGCCACAGCTGCTCTGACTGCTGCACCACCGCGGCCGACCTTGTGGGCTGACTTTACGCAGGGTCTCCCCACGCAGTCGGTCTTTAATGAACCGTGTTCCCGTGTCCGGCTGCCCAGTCCCATGCCAGCTCGCCCCCTGCGCTCCCAGGCCGTCCTGGCCGGCGCCTTCGCCGGAGCCACGGCCCTGCTGCTGGTGGGCTGCAACGCCCAACTGCCTGGCCTGCAGGGCCGCGACAAGCCTGAAACCCGCATCAGTGACGCCGCCCCATCCCCGCCCCTGGCGCCGAGCAGCAACGTGATCGTGGAGGCGGTGGCCAAGGTGGGGCCCGCGGTGGTGCGCATTGACACCACCAAGCGGGTGATCAACCCCCTGGGCGGCCTGTTCGGCCAGGGCCCCGCGATCCAGCAGCAGCAGGGCCTGGGCTCGGGCGTGATCACCCGCTCCGACGGCGTGATCCTCACCAATGCCCACGTGGTGGAGGGGGCCAGTGAGGTGACGGTGACCCTGCCCGACGGCCGCACCTTCACCGGCAAGGTGCTGGGCGGCGATCCGCTCACCGACGTGGCGGTGGTGAAGGTGGTGGCCTCCAAGCTGCCGGTGGCGCCCCTCGGCGATTCCGACCGGGTGCGCCCGGGGGAGTGGGCCATCGCCATCGGCAACCCCCTCGGCCTCGACAACACCGTGACCGCCGGGATCATCAGCGCCATCCAGCGCACCAACGCCGTGGGGGAGGGCCAGCGGGTGCCCTACATCCAGACCGACGCGGCCGTGAACCCCGGCAACAGCGGTGGTCCGCTGATCAACGACCGCGGCCAGGTGATCGGCATCAACACCGCCATCCGCCAGGCCCCGAGCGCCGGTTTGAGCTTCGCGATCCCGATCAACGTGGCCCGCAAGATCGCCGCCCAGATCCTGGAGCGCGGCTACGCCAGCCATCCCTACATCGGGGTGCGGCTGCAGGCCCTCACCCCCCAGCTGGCCCAGGAGATCAACGCCACCACCACCCAGTGCCGGCTGCCGGAGGTGAACGGCGTGGTGGTGGTGGACGTGATGCCCGGCAGCCCGGCGGCCCGGGCCGGTCTGCGCCCCTGCGACCTGATCCACCAGGTCGGTGGCAAGCCGGTGAAGAACCCCTCGGAAGTGCAGCTGGCGGTGGAACAGTCCCGGGTGGGCAGCGAGCTGGCGATCGAGCTGCGCCGCGGCGACACCACCCGCCAGGTGACGGTGAAGCCCGCCGAGCTGCCCCGGCAACAGTGAGACGCCAGCTGTGAGACGCCAGCTGGTGGTCCTGGCCCGCTGGCCGGTGCCAGACCGCTGCAAGCGGCGCCTGGCGGCAGGCATCGGCCCTGGGCGGGCGGCCCGGGTCCAGCACCGACTCACGCACCACACCATGGCCTGCTGCCGCCGCTTCCGCCAGCTGGCCGCCGGCAGGATCGCGGTGGAGCTGCTGCTGGCGGCCGATCCGCTGGGCCGCCGCGCCGCCTGGCGCTGGGCCCGGGCCCTGGGAGCCGACCGAGGCGTGAGCCAGGGCCGAGGCAGCCTCGGGTTGCGCCTGCAGCGCCAGCTGCAGCGCGCCCGCCGCGAGGGAGCCGCCCAGGTGGTGCTGATCGGCAGCGACCTGCCGATGCTCGCCCCCCTCGACCTGATGGCCGCCTTCGAGGCGCTGGATCAGGCGCCCCTGGTGGTGGGTCCCGCCGCGGACGGCGGTTACTGGCTGATCGGGCTGTCATGCCGGGCAGCGCCGGCCCTGGCTGGCCGGCTGTTCAGCGGCATGCCCTGGGGTGGCCCAGCGGTGCTGGAGCGCACCATGGCGGCCGCCGCGACCCTGGGGGTGGAACCACGGCTGCTGGGGGAGCGGCGCGATCTGGATCGGCCGGACGATCTGGCCCCCTGGCGGTGACGGCCCCGCGATTCCCGGGCGGCGGCGTGCCGCCGCTGAATCCGCGCCTCAGCGTGGTGGTGCCGGTGCGCAACGAGGCGGCCCGGCTGCCAGTCCTGTTGGCCGCGCTGAACGCGGCGGCCGGGCTGGTGGCCGAGGTGCTGGTGGTGGACGGCGGCAGCAGCGATGGCAGTGGCCGCGTCGCCCAGCTGGCCGGCGCCCGGCTGCTGCGGCAGAGCGGCGGCCGGGGAGCCCAGATCGCCGCAGGGGTGGCGGCTGCGGCCTGGCCCTGGCTGCTGCTGCTCCACGGCGATGCCACCCTGCCCCGGGGATGGGACCGGGCGGTGATCGAGGCCATGGCCCAGGGATCGGGTGCCTGGTATTTCGAGCTGGCCATTGCCGCTCCCCAGCCGCTGTTGCGGCTGGTGGAACGGGCGGTGGCGCTGCGCAGCCGCTGGCGCCAACTGCCCTACGGCGACCAGGGCCTGCTGCTGCCGGCTGCCCTGCTGGCCCGCTGCGGTGGAGTGAAGCCCCTGCCACTGATGGAAGACCTGGACCTGGCGGAGCGGCTGCGGCAATTCACGCGGTTGCGCAGCCTGGGGCTGCCGCTGCGGGTGGACGGCCGACGCTGGCAACGGCTGGGGGTGTGGCGCACCGGCCGGGAGAATGGCCGCCTGCGCCGGGCCTGGCGCCGGGGGGCGAACCCGGAACTGCTCGCCCGGATGTACTACCGCCAGATTCCCACCGACCAGACCGACGCCCGCCTGAGTCCCTAGGCCCGCACCACACCGGTTCGAGCTACGTCTCCCTCAGGGGGCGTACCAGAAGGCACAGCGCCGCTGCAGCGGCTCCAGCTCCCAGCCCTGGGCCCTGTAGAAGTGGACCACACCGGGATCGGCGAACAGGCTCACCCGCTCCACCTCCATGCCCTGCAGCTGGTCCAGCACATAGGCCATCAGCTGCTTGCCCAGGCCAGCTCCCTGATAGAGCGGATGCACCGCCACATCCCAGACCGTGGCCTCCACCACGCCATCGCCGGTGCAGCGCGCGAAGCCCACCAGCTTGGGCACCCGGGGATCATGGCGCCAGAGACCCACCCGCAGCAGGCTGTTCTGGAGGGCCTTGCGCACCCGCCGCAGCGGCCGGCGGCTCCAGCCCACCGCGTCGCACAGCTGCTCCAGCTCGATCAGATCGATCTCCCGCTCGGTGCTGAGCACCAACTGCAGCAGGGGATTGGGCGTGGGGCACGGGCGGTGCCCAGAGCCGTAGAGGGCCGTGAGGCACTGGAGCTCCATCACCCGCTGATCCCTGCAACGCCTCGCCACGATCCTGCCGGATCCTTGGCCGCTTCGCGGTCGGGCCAGGCAGGGTGGAGGGCAGCCACCGCAGCAGCCCTGCCCGCCCCTGCCGCCCACCCCCATCGCCCCTTGCTGGTGGCTCTGCACGGCTGGCTGCTGGCCGGCAGGCTCTGGGATCGGCTGGGGGCGGAGCTTGCACCCCGCTGGGATCTCTGGGCCCCCGACCTGCCGGGTTTCGGGGACGAACCCCGTCCCCGCAGCCTCCAGCCGAGCCTGGCCAGCTACGGCCGCTGGCTGGCCCGCAACCTCCGCGACCAGCAGCCAGACCGTCCTGTGGTGCTGATCGGCCATTCCCTCGGCGGCAGTGTGGCTCTCCACGCCGCCCCCCATCTGGGCCAGCGGCTGCGGGGTGTGGTGCTGGTGGCGGCGGGTGGCGGCGTGTATCAACCCAGGGCCTTCGCCCAGGTGCGGCGCGGCGGCGCCCTGTTCCTGCGCTGGCGACCCGGCTGGCTGGGCCGCCTGCCGGCCGCCGCCGCGATCCGCAGCCCCCTGCTGGCCGACCTGCGCGCCGCCCGGGGGCTGCTGGCCTGCAGCACCAGCCGTGGTGCCGTGCGCCAGCTGCCGGGTCTCACGGCCCAGCTGCAGGTGCCGAGCCTGTGGGTGGCCGGGGGCAAGGATCAGGTGATGGCCGAGCGCTATGTGCGCCACCTGGCCGGCTATGCGCCCGACCACCGGCTGGCGCGGCTGGAGAGGGCCGGCCACCTGCCCATGCTTCAGATGCCGGCAGCGCTGGCAACGGTGGTCGAGCACTGGCTGGAGGAGCAGGTGCTCGGCTCCGCAGCGAGGATCGGGCCGTGATGGCGCCGATCGTTCAAAGTGCCGCCAGGCCCTGCTCCTGAAGCTCCGCCAGCTGGGCGTAGAGACCTCCTGCCGCCCGCAACTGGCGGTGGCTGCCCTCCTCGATCAGCCGGCCCCGCTTCAGCACCAGGATGCGGTCGGCGGCCTCCACCGTGGCCAGGCGGTGGGCAATCACGATCGCGGTGCGCTTCTGCAGCAGCTTGTCGAGGTCGCGCTGCAGGGTGGCCTCGGTGGAGGGATCCATGAAGGCGGTGGCCTCATCCATCACCAGCACCGATGGGTTGCGGATCGCCACCCTGCGGCAGCGGCTGGGGGTGGTGCTGCAGGACACGTTCCTGTTCAGCGGCAACGTGGCCGACAATCTGCGGCTTGATGCCGCCATTCCCAGCGATGAG
>JBJTWP010000162.1:0-7951 GCA_046081805.1 Cyanobacteriota bacterium | reverse complement strand
CATCGCCGGCAGGGTGAGGCCGTAGGCCAGGGCCGTGTTGGTGAGGCTGAGCACTGCGAAGCCCAGCAGGCGCCGCACGTTCTCCACATCGGAGGTGGCGCGGCTGATCACCTCGCCGCTGCCGGTGGTCTGCACCCAGCCCGGCTCCTGGCGCAGCAGGTGATCGAAGATCCGCTGCTTGAGATCGGCCTCCACCTGGCGGCCCACCCCGAACACCAGCATGCGGGAGGCCAGCCGCACCGCCCCCATCACCGTGGCCAGCACCACGATCAGGAGCGCCTGGTGGGCGAGGTCGGCCAGGCTGAACCCGTCCTGCAGATCGTCGATCACCCGCCGCACCAACAGGGGGATCGTGACGCTCAGCAGGTTGACCGCCAGCAGGGCAACCGCCCCGAGCAGCACCGCGCGCCGGTGCGGGCGCAGGTAGTGCAGGATCAGATCGGCCCGGAAGGCGGCCATCGGGGCCGGAAACACCAAGATGGCCCCAACCTAGGGAGGGCCTCGCCTCCCGCCCCCAGCTCCCGAGCCGCCCATGGTCCAGCCAGCCGCCACCCCAGCCGCCACGGGCCCTGAGGATCAGGTCCACCCGCTCCATGGGCGCGACCGTGATCGGGTGGATTCCCTGCTGGCCTGCCAGCAGCCGGGTGAGGCCCAGCTGGTGGAGGCCGCCCGCCTGCTGATGCGCTACGACGGCTTCCCCGGCGCCCGCGACCTGCAGGACGACCTGGCCAAGGCGCTGCGGCTGTGGGGTCTGGATCGCGAAGCCCTGCACCAGCGCACCCGCGCGCTCTGGGCCTCGGGCTACCGTCCGGCGCCCGCCAGCGCCGATGCCGTGGGCTCAGGCTTCGACACAACCGATCAGGAGAGCTGAGCGCTCTCGCCAAGATCACGGTCTTGGGGGGATAGTGGAATGGTCCCCATCACCCGGCCCGGCGTGTCCTGCACCCGGGCCTTTTTGCTGGTTGGCATGGGGCCCGCCGCCGCCGATCCTCACCCCGTCAACCCAAGCTGTGACAAGCAATTTCCCCTCCTGGTCCCCCCTGCTGGAGCAGCTGCTGCAGGGCCGGCCGCTGAGCACGGACCAGGCCACGACCCTGATGCGTGGCTGGCTGGCTGAGGCCATCGAGCCGGTGCTCACCGGTGCCCTGCTGGCCGCGCTGCGGGGCAAGGGGGTGACGGGTGAGGAACTGGCGGCCATGGCGCAGGTGCTGCGGGAGGCGGCGCCCCTGCCAGGGGAGCGGCCCGCCCTGCCCCTGGTGGACACCTGCGGCACCGGGGGAGACGGTGCCGACACGTTCAACATCTCCACGGCCGTGGCCTTCGTGGCGGCCGCCTGCGGTGCCCATGTGGCCAAGCACGGCAACCGCAGCGCCAGCGGTCGGGTGGGCTCGGCCGATGTGCTGGAGGCCCTCGGGGTCCAGCTGCAGGCCCCGGCCGCCCAGGTGGTGGCGGCCCTGCCGGAGGCGGGTGTGACCTTTCTCTTTGCCCCCGGCTGGCACCCGGCCCTGGTGGGGTTGGCGCCGCTGCGCCGCCGCCTCGGGGTGCGCACGGTGTTCAACCTGCTCGGCCCCCTGGTGAATCCGCTGCGACCCGAAGCCCAGGTTCTGGGGGTGGCCCGGCCCGAGCTGCTCGACCCGATGGCTGAGGCCCTGGCCCGGCTGGGATTGGAGCGGGCTGTGGTGGTGCATGGCGAGGGCGGCCTGGATGAGGCCTCCCTGGCGGGCATCAACGATCTGCGACTCGTGGAGAATGGCCAGGTGCGGGCGCAACAGCTCGACCCCGTCACGGTCGGTCTTCACCCGGCACCGATCGCGGCCCTGGCCGGTGGCGACCTTCACGACAACGCCGAGATCCTCGCGGCGGTGCTGCAGGGTCGGGGCACCCAGCCCCAGACGGATGTGGTGGCCCTCAATGGCGCCCTGGTGCTCTGGGCCGCGGGGCTGGTGGAGACCCTGACGGCCGGCGTGGAGCAGGCCCAGGCGGCCCTGGCCAGCGGTGGTGGCTGGCAGCGGCTGGAGGCCCTGCGCCTCGCCCTGGCCCCTCCACCGGCCTGATGCTCCCCCGGTGCTGCGGGATGATGCACGGCCGTGCCTGCCGCGCCGTTGAACGCCGTGAGTGAGTCGTCGTCCCCGGCTCTCGCCGCCCTGCTGGTGCTGGCCGACGGCACCGTGCTGCGGGGCCGGTCCTTCGGGGCGAGCGGTACCGCCCTCGGTGAAGTGGTGTTCAACACCGGCATGACCGGCTATCAGGAGGTCATGACCGACCCCAGCTATGCGGGCCAGCTGGTGACCTTCACCTACCCCGAACTGGGGAACACCGGTGTGAACAGCTGCGACGAGGAGTCCGACCATCCCCATGTGCGCGGTGTGATCGCCCGCCAGCTCTCACCGATGGCCAGCAGCTGGCGCAGC
Source organism: Cyanobacteriota bacterium (assembly GCA_046081805.1). Taxonomy (GTDB): domain Bacteria; phylum Cyanobacteriota; class Cyanobacteriia; order PCC-6307; family Cyanobiaceae; genus UBA5018. The sequence goes on along the minus strand of JBJTWP010000162.1, from coordinate 5,540 downwards.
GAGGCCACCCTGGATGCCTGGCTGCTGCGCCACAACGTCGTGGGCATCCGCGGCATCGACACCCGGGCCCTGGTGCGTCATCTGCGTGAGGGTGGCGCCATCAACGGCGCGATCAGCAGCGACGGCACCAGCCCGGCGGTCCTGCTGGAGCAGGTGCGCTCCGCCCCCTCGATGAGCGGCCTCAACCTGGCGGCCTGGGTGAGCACCCCCGCCCCCTATGGCTGGCAGGCCCTGTGTCCGGCCCCGTTCGACGCCCGGGTGAAGGCCACCCCCGCGATCCCGTATCGGGTGGTGGCGATCGACTTCGGCATCAAGCGGGCTATCCTGGAGCGCCTGGCGGCCCATGGCTGCCAGGTCACCGTGCTGCCGGCGGCTGCCTCTGCGGAGCAGGTGCTGGCTCTCCAGCCCGAGGGGGTGTTTCTCTCCAACGGCCCCGGCGATCCGGCGGCCGTGGGCGAGGGGATCGCCCTGGCGCGGGCTCTGCTGGAGCAGCGCCACCTGCCCCTGTTCGGCATCTGCCTGGGCCACCAGATCCTGGGGCTGGCCCTGGGCGGCACCACCTTCAAACTCGGCTACGGGCATCGCGGTCTCAACCATCCCTGCGGCACCCCCGGCGCGGTGGAGATCACCAGCCAGAACCACGGCTTCGCCCTTGACGCCGGGTCTCTGCCGCCGGACCGCGTGGTGGTGACCCATCTCAACCTCAACGACCGCACGGTGGCGGCGCTGGCGATGCGGGACCAGCCGGTGTTCGGGGTGCAGTACCACCCGGAGGCCAGCCCCGGCCCCCACGACGCCGACCATCACTTCGCCCGCTTCACGGCCCTGATGGCCGAGCGGCGCTGAGGGCATCCGCAGCGGCCTGTCGCACTTTTGTTGCGAGGGATGCGGCTGTGATCCCCATCCCTACACTTCGCGCCAGATGCGCCATGGGGGCTGGATCCATCAACGACCTGCAGCGACTCACGGTGTCCCTGCGCGGGGGCTTCGAGCAGCAGGCCCATTGCCAGCTGTTCCGCTTCACCGGCCAGCTTGATGCCTACTCCGACAAGCAGTTCGGAGAGTTCATCGAGGCGCACCGCAGCGACGCCCACCCCCTGGTGCTGGATCTCACCCACATAGACTTCATCGATTCCTCCGGTCTGGGGGCGCTGGTGAACCTGGCCAAACAGTGCAACACCGCCGCTCAGCAGTTCCTGGTGGTGGGCAATGCCCGCGTCGTCCAGACCGTGAAGTTGGTGCGTCTTGAGGAGTTTCTGCACCTCATGCCCGACCTGGAATCGGCCCTTGGCAGTCTCCCGGCCTGAGTCCTGGCTGGCGGGGCTGGAGGCCCAGCCCCCCAACGTCGAGCTCGGTCCGCTCCAGCTGGCCTGGTTGGGCGATGCGGTGTGGGAGCTGCACCAGCGGCTGCAGCGCTGCCGTGAACCCGCCCGCGCCAGGGATCTGCATCACCAGACCGTGGATGCGGTGCGGGCCGGCGCCCAGGCCCGGGCCCTGCAGCAGCTGGAGAGTCGGCTCAACGAGAGCGAGAAAGACCTCGTGCGCCGGGGCCGCAACCGGGCTGGCCGTGGCCCCCGGCGTGGGGAGGCCGCCGCCTACGGCCTGGCGACCGGCTTTGAGGCGCTGCTGGGCTGGCTATTCCTGCACGATCCTGCCCGGCTTGTCGAGCTGCTAGATCACTTGAAGGAGAACGATCCATAACCTTCGCCAACCCCACGCCATGAGCCCACGTTTTGAACGCCGTCCCGATCAGCGGGCGGGGAGTGGGGCCAGGCCGGCGGGCCGCGGCGCCCGCTTCCAGCCGCGACGGGAGGAGGGGCGCCGACCGGAGCGCCGCGGAGAGTTTCGCGGTGTCCTGCGGGGAGAGGGGCGCCCGGAGGGCCGTGGCGACTTCCGCAGTGACGTCCGCGGTGGCTACCGCGGCGAGGGCCGGGGTGAGACTCGCGGCGAGGGCGGCCGTGAGGTCCGCGGCGAGGCCGGCCGTGAGGGCCGCGGCGAGGCCGGCCGCTGGGAAGGCGGCAGGCAGGGGCGCTGGGAGCGCCGTGCCGCCGGTGGGGGCGAACGCCCCCAGGCTGAGCGGCGCTATGACGATCGCCGACCGGCCAGCGGCGGCGAGCCCAGATCCGGGCTCCGTCCCACGGTTGGCCGGCCCACGGTTAGCCGGCCGGGCGGTGATCGGCCAGCCGGACGGCGGCCGTTCGGGTCCCGACCCCTGCGGGAGCGCGAGCGCACGGAGGATCGCCCTGGGGTTCGGATGGGCGTCCGGCCGGCCAGCCCTGCTGTGGTGATCGAGACGCCGCGGGATCTGGCGCCAGGTGAAGCCGATCGTTTCGGGGTGGAGCCCTCTCCCGATCTGGTCTGGGGGCGCCATCCCGCCCTCGCCGCCCTGGAGAGCGGTCGGCCGATCCATCGCATCTGGTGCACCCCCGAGATGCGCTTCAGCCCCAAGTTTCTGCAGCTGCTGCGCGAGGCCAAGGCCTCCGGCGTGCTGGTGGAGGAGGTGAGCTGGGCACGCCTCGGCCAGATCAGTGGCGGTGCCGTGCACCAGGGCATCGTGCTGCAGACCGCGGCGGCGGAGACCCTCGACCTCCAGGCCCTGATCGACGGTTGTCGCAGCCTGGGGGAACCGCCGTTGCTGATGGCGGTGGACGGTCTCACCGATCCCCACAACCTCGGAGCCATCGTGCGCAGCGCCGAAGCCCTCGGCGCCCATGGCCTGGTGTTGCCCCAGCGGCGCAACGCTGGCCTCACCGGCACCGTGGCCAAGGTGGCCGCCGGGGCCCTGGAGAGCCTGCCGGTGGCGCGGGTGGTGAATCTCAACCGTTCGCTCGAGGCGCTCAAGCAGGAGGGTTATCGGGTGATCGGCCTGGCAGGGGAGGGCAGCGTCACCCTGGAGGAGGCGGATCTGGATGGCCCTTTGGTGGTGGTCACCGGGTCGGAGGCCGAGGGCTTGTCGATGCTCACCCGCCGCAGCTGTGATCAGCTGGTACGCATTCCCCTGCGGGGCGCCACCCCCAGTCTCAACGCCTCGGTGGCCACGGCGCTGGTGGTGTACGAAATCGCCCGGCGCAGTTGGATGAAGGGGATCAGCGGCTCTCAGCCCGCCCCACGCCTCAGCCGGCCTGCGATCCCCAACGCCCCAGCCCTCGCCCACTCCCTGGCCGAACCGCCCGCTTCCGAGTTTCCGGAGGCCACCGAGCCCCTGGAGGCCACTGAGTCCCCGGCTCCGGAGCCCTCGGCTCCAGAGTCCCAGGGGGGGGCTCCAGAGCCCCCGGCTCCAGAGCCGGATTTTCGAGGCGCTGGGGCCCCTCTGATCGAGCCGACGGCCGCTGCCGCCTCAGTTGATCAGCCAGCGGCCGTGGAGCAACTGCAGGGCCCGTCCCCTTGCAGCCCGGGAGGCCAGCCCGACCTGGTGCCCGCCACCGTGACGTTGGCGGTGGTGCCAGGGCTGGATCTCGATCCGGTGCCAGCGACCGTCGCCCCCGGTTTTGACGGCGACATACAGCTGTGACGCAGCGGTGCAAGTCCGAGCGAGTCGGCAGAATGGCGGCATTGACGCCTCTGGTTCATGAATCCCCTGCTGTGGCCCGTCCGCCGTTGCGCCAACGGCCTGGGCCTCGCCTGGTGGGCCAGAGTCAGCACCCAGGGGCCGGAGGTCACCTACTGGTATGGCCCGTTTGTGCGTCGCAGCACCCTTGAGGCTCACCTGCCGGCGTTCCTGGAGGATCTGCAGGCCGAGTCGCCTGCCTCCATCAGCCACGAGCTGCTGCAGACCCGGCGCAGCGAGCCCTTCACGGAGGGCGACATCCGCACCTGATCGAACGGCCGATCCCTGACGGCTGCTCGGCTGATCCCTGGCTGATAGCGTCCACCCAACTGGCAACCGGGTGGATGGGGATCGCCGAGTGGCGTGAGCAGCTGCAGAGCGGGGAGGTGTCGGCCCGGGAGCTCACCGACCAGCACCTGGCCCGCATCGCGGCCGTGGACCCCACCGTTCACGCCTATCTGGAGGTCACCGCCGAGCGCGCCCGCGCCGATGCCGACCGCATCGATGCCGCCCGGGCCGCCGGCGAGGTCCTGCCTCCCCTCGCCGGGGTTCCCCTGGCGATCAAGGACAACCTCTGCACCCAGGGGGTGCGCACCACCTGCTCCAGCCGCATGCTGGAGAGCTTCGTGCCCCCCTACGAGAGCACGGTCACGGAGCGGCTGTGGCGGGCCGGTGCCGTGATGCTCGGCAAGACCAACCTCGACGAGTTCGCCATGGGCAGCTCGACCGAGACGTCCGCCTTCGGCCCCAGCCGCAATCCCTGGAATCCCGAGCGGGTGCCGGGCGGCAGCTCCGGCGGCAGCTCCGCCGCCGTGGCGGCGGGCGAGTGTGTGGCCTCCCTCGGCTCCGACACCGGCGGCTCGATCCGCCAGCCAGCCTCGTTCTGTGGCGTGGTGGGCCTCAAGCCCACCTATGGCCGGGTGAGCCGCTACGGCCTGGTGGCCTTCGCCAGTTCGCTCGATCAGGTGGGGCCCTTCAGCCGCTCGGTGGCCGATGCGGCCGAGATCTTGCAGGTGATCGCTGGCGAAGATCCCCGCGATGCCACCTGCCTCCGGGCGCCGGTGCCCGATTACCGCGCTGCCCTACAGCAGCCCGTGGCCGGACTGCGGGTGGGCCTGATCCAGGAGTGTTTCGAGGCCGAGGGCCTCGACCCCGAGGTGAAGGCCTCGGTGCTGGCGGCGGCCCAGCAGCTGCAGAGCCTGGGCTGTGAGCTGGTGGAGGTGAGCTGCCCCCGCTTCAACGACGGCATCGCCACCTATTACGTGATAGCCCCGTCGGAAGCCAGCGCCAACCTGGCCCGCTACGACGGTGTGAAGTACGGCTACCGGGCCGAGGGCTGCGGCAGCCTGGCGGAGATGACCGCCCGCAGCCGCGCCGAGGGCTTCGGCGACGAGGTGCAGCGACGCATTCTGATCGGGACCTATGCCCTCTCGGCCGGCTACGTGGAGGCCTACTACAAGAAGGCCCAGCAGGTGCGCACACTCATACGCCGCGACTTCGACCGGGCCTTCGACGCGGTGGATGTGCTGCTCACCCCCACCTCCCCCACCACGGCCTTCCGCTTCGGCGCCCATGCCGACGATCCCCTGGCCATGTACCTGGCTGACCTGCTCACCATCCCCGCCAACATGGCCGGCCTGCCCGCCATCTCGGTGCCCTGCGGCTTCGACGGCGCCGGTCTGCCGATCGGCGTGCAGCTGATCACCGGCGTGCTGCAGGAGGAGCGCCTGCTGCAGGTGGCCCACCTCTACGAGCAGGCGGCCCGGGTGCTGGAGACCCGCCCGACCACTGCCCTGGTACCCTGACCCCCTAGCTGTGGTGGAGCAGGCTTAGGCTGTCCACCATTGGCGGTGTGTCCTTGGCGTTCGTTCCGCTCCACAACCACAGCGATTACAGCCTGCTGGACGGGGCCAGCCAGTTGCCGGCGATGGTCGAGCGGGTGAAGCAGCTGGGTATGCCGGCGGTGGCCCTCACCGATCACGGTGTGATGTAC
>JBJTWP010000161.1:0-5185 GCA_046081805.1 Cyanobacteriota bacterium | reverse complement strand
GCCTGCTGCATCACCGAATGGGGGAACCAGCCCACGTTGAGCACGATCTGGGCGTGCTCCAGCGGGCCGTAGTGGCCGCGCTCGCCGGCCAGCAATCGCTTCACGCAGATCTCACCGGCGCGCTGCTCATCCGGCCAGTCGGCCAGGTCAGCGGCCACGAAACCCTCGCTGTAGTCCTGGTGCATCCCTGCATACACGCACTGCTGGGGATTGGGGGTGGCGGCGATCAGCTCAACCCGGAAGCGCGGATCCATGGGCACTCAGCCGTGGCTGCGGGGTGAGGCCATCGTGGCAGTGGCCGTCGTCGGGGCCTGCTCCAGTGCACTGATCCGCCCCACCCCCGCCAGCTGGGGCAGCGGTTCGCCGGCCACCACCGCCTCGGCCAGGGCCTGGAGTTCTGGGGCACTGCGGGCCCCTATGGCCCGGCCCACCGGTTCGCCTGCGGCGTTGAAGAACTCCAGCTGGGGGATGCCGTTCACCTCGTAGCGCTCCAGCTCCGGCTGCCAGCGGGGGTTGTCCACGTTCAGCAGCACCACATCGAGCTGGCCGCGCTGACGCTGCTCCAGTTGCGCCATCGCCGGGGCCATGGCGCGGCAGGCCTCGCACCAGTCGGCGTAGAACTCCACGAGGGTGGGGCGCCCGTTGCTGAGGGCCACCGGCAGCTCCGGCGACTGGCGGGCCAGCTTCTCCAGGGGGGCCTCGGGATGGAGACCGCCCCGCAGCCAGAGCAGAGCTGCCGCCAGCACCAGGGCGATGGCCACCAGCAGCAGGCGCTCGCGGCTGCCAAGGCGGCCTCCGCTGGGATCCGGCGTGGCGGCCATGGACACTGCAGTCGCTGCGGGGCACTCTGGCAGTGGTGGCTAGGGTTTTGCGGATCACGGAGCGCCAACCCGCCAGACCCGTGAAACGCCGCCTCACCCTTCACTTTCCGCGGGAATCGGTGCACGAGCCGATCACCTACAGGCTGGCGGTGGATTTCGACATCGCCGCCAAGATCCTGCGGGCCCAGATTGCGCCCAACCAGAGCGGCACGATGGTGGTGGAGCTCTCCGGCGACATCGACGAGCTCGCTGCCGCAGAGGGCTGGCTCGAAAGCCTGGGGCTGCAGCTCAACCGGGCACCGGGCCAGATCCGCATCGACCCCGAGGCCTGCGTGGACTGCGGCATCTGCTCCAGCGTCTGCCCGAGCGGCGCTCTGGGTTTCGGTGCGCCCACCTGGCGGCTGGCGTTCGATGCGCAGCGCTGCCTGGTGTGCGAACAATGCATTCCAAGCTGTCCGCTGGACGCGATCTCCCTGGAGCTGGAAGCCGCATGAGCCGCCTGCTGCGCCTGGTGTCCCTGCCGCTGCGGGCGCCGATGCTGCTGGTGCTGCTGGCGGTGTCGGTGTACGAGGGGCTGCGCTGGACCGGTCCCACCCCTTCACCCGAGGCGGGTCTGCTGGGCCTGCCGCTCGTGATGTGGTCGGTCGACTGCCTCCACGCCGTTGTGGTGGTGCTGGTGTGCACCATGCCCGATGTGCTGCTGCGGCGGGTGTCAAACCTGATGGCGGCCAGTCGGGTGATGAGCCTGGTAATCACCCTGCTGACCGTGACGGTGGGGGGCCTCTACCTGCTCCATCTCAACGTGCTCTCCAATGTGGTGATCCTGGCCAGTGCCGTGCTGCTGGCCAGGCTGGATCTGGCGCGGATCCGGGTGAACCCGTCGCCGCTGCCCCAGGCCCTGGCATTGGTGGTGCTGGTGCTGGTGGGGGCGAGCATCGGCCGGCTGGTGGCAGCCTGACCGGAGAGCCTGATCGAAGCCAAGGCCGCCTCAGCAGCGGGGGATGGGATTGGCCTCCAGGCTCCAGAGGTTGCCGAGCACTTTCTTCACATAGAGCCGCGTTTCGGGGAAGGGGATCGCCTCCACCCACAGCTCCGGTCGCACCTGGAGGCTGGGGTTGATCCAGCGGGCCACGGCGTTGGGCCCGGCGTTGTAGCTGGCCACCGCCAGCAGGGGATGGCCGCCCCAGCGCTGCAGCAACTGGGCCAGGTAGCGACCGCCGAGCGTGGCATTGCCCAGGGGATCCTCCAGCTGGGCGCCGCTGAGGGGGCCGCCCGCCAGTTCGGCGGCGGTGTCGGGCATCAGCTGCAGCAGGCCCACGGCCCCCACCACTGAGCGCACGGTGGGGCTGAAGCGCGACTCCTGCCGCGCCACCGCCGCCAGCAGGGTGGCGGGCACGCCGCTCTCGGCTGAGGCCTGCTCGAACACCGCCGCCAGGGGCACCTCCCGCAGGCTGGTTTCCAGCAGCTGGCGCTGGCGGCACTGGGCTGGCGCCAGCCGCACCTGGGCCTGCTCCAGCTGGCCCAGGCCCAGCCACTGGTCGTTGATGCCGCGCCGCAGCCGGCCCTCCACCAGCAGCTGGCTGCCGTTCTGGGGGCTCCGGCCGCCGCGGCCGTGGCGCCAGCTCTCCCAGGCCTCCAGCCGCTGATCCAGGCGCCAGAGCCGATCGAGGGCGGCCGATCCGCTCGCCAGGGGCTGCCAGTGGGGGCGGGGCAGGCTGCCAGGGCCGGTGGGTTTCACCCGGCCGTCATCGCGGCCGAGCCGCACGGCCGCGCGCCAGCCGTAGTAGCCGCCGGGGTGCTGCTCCAGCAGCGTGCGCCAGCTGCGGCGGGCGGCCCCTGGCTGCCCCAGCTCCCACTGGCTCAGCCCCAGCCAGAACTCCTGCCGCGCTGCCAGCCCGGCCGGCAGGCTCCCGCTGCGCTCGGGTGCCAGCAGTCGGGCGGTGTTGGCCCAGCGCCCGTCCAGGGCCTCGCGGCGGGCCAGTTGCCACTGCAGCTCCCAGCTAGCGGGATCGTGGGGCCAGCGCTGCAGCACCGCCAGGGCCGGCCGGAGCTGGCCGGCCTCGCCCGCCGCCAGGGCCAGCCGGGCCTGCACCGGGGCGGTGGCCTGTAGCGGGGGCGGCAGCTGGCGCACCAGGGCGAGGTTTGCGGGGCCGCTGCCCTCGCTCAGCAGCCGCGCGGCCTGCAGCGCTTCCGGGCTGTTGGGCTGGCGGCGGGCCAGGGCCAGCAGAGTGGCCTCGGCCTGCTGCAGCTGGGCATCGGAACCGCGGAGCAGGGCTTCGGCCAGCGCCAGGCCCGTGGCCCCGCTGGCTGGGGTTCCCTTGAGGCAGCGCTGGGCGGCGTCCGGTTCCCCCAGCTGGGCCAGGCCGCGGGCCAGCAGATCGCGCTGCCCGGCAGCGGCCTTCCCGCGGCAGGCCCTGTTCAGTGCGGCGGCGGTGCCGGGCCAGCGCACGCCCCAGCGGGCCAGGTGGGCGGCGTTGCCCCGCTCGCTGGCGGCGGCCAGGGCGGCGGGGTGGGCGGAGAAGCGCTGCAGCAACGGGCGGTGCAGCGCAGGCTGCTGCTGGCCCAGGGCATAGAGGGCATCGGCGGCGGCCGCTTCCCGGGGGAAGCGGCGCAGCAGCTGCGTCCAGTCGGCCTCGGCCAGATCAGGCTGCTGCAGGGCGGCGGCGGCCAGCGCCGTCCGCTTGAGCGCCACGGCCGCCAGGGGATCGGGCCCCCAGCCCTGGCCGGCCAGCAGCCTGCGCTGACGTTGGGGATCGCCGTCAGCCCGGGCCGCCAGCAGCAGGGCCGCCTCCCGGCGCAGCTCGGGGTCGGGGGCCAGTTGGTAGGTGCGCCCCAGATGGGTCCGGCTCCAGGCGGGGTTGGGCTGCGGCAGCCGCTGCAGCAGGGCGCGGCCAGCCAGCAGGGCGGCGCCGGTGCCCAGGCAGGTGACGGCCAGCAGCGGGAAGAAGCGCATCGGGCGGCGGGCGACCGGCACGGGGCCGGAATCCGGGCTGGACGTCCGGGAGGCTCCAGCATTCTGGGGATGTCCGTCCCATCGCAGTCGCGATCCCGTGTCCTCCAGGCGTCTGCCCTTCCTGCCGCCCCTGCCCCCGGGCCTCACCACGCTGCCGGGCTGGCAGCAACGCCGCCGCGCCCTGCAGGTGCTGGCCATCGCGGGGCTGGCGCTGCTGCTGCGGCCCTACTGGCCGCTGCTGCTCCTGCCGGGCTGGGTGGTGGGAGCGCTGCTGATCTGGGCGGTGCTGGAGCTGCTGCGCTGGGCCTGGTGGCCACGGCGCTGGCGCTGAAGGCAGGTGGGGTGATCGCCCTTAGCCTGGGGCGCTGATCAGACCTGCCACCCATGGCCGAAACGGCCCGCTGCCCGATCGGGGACCCCCTGGAACCGGGCCAGGCCCACTTCTGCACCGATGGCATTCGGGGCCGGGTGGGCACGCTGATCACCCCGGCCCTGGCACTGCAGCTCGGGTTCTGGTGCGGCCGGGTGCTGCCGGCTGGCGGCCCGATCCTGATCGGGCGGGATACACGCCGCAGCGGTCCGATGCTGGTGGCGGCCCTGGTGGCCGGTCTCACGGCGGCGGGGCGTGAGGTGTTCGACCTGGGGCTCTGCCCCACCCCGGCCGTGCCCGGTGCCATCCGGCGGCTCGGGGCCAGCGGCGGTCTGATGGTGTCGGCCAGCCACAACCCGCCCCACGACAACGGCATCAAGGTGTTCGGTGCCTGCGGCGCCAAGCTCGGCAAGGAGCAGCAGGGGGCGATCGAGGCCGGTCTGCACGGCGGCGACGACGTAACGGCGGGCTTTGCTGCCAACGGAACCGTGCAGCAGCGCGGCGATCTGCTGGAGGGCTACCGCGAGGCCTTGCTGGCCAGCGTGGCCGGCGCCCGCCTCGATGGCGTCAAGGTGGTGCTCGATCTGTGCTGGGGTTCCGCCACCAGCTGCGGTGAAGCGGTGTTCCGGGATCTGGGGGCCGATCTCACGGTGCTGCATGGCACCCCGGATGGCAGCCGCATCAACCAGGGCTGCGGCAGCACCCACCTGGAGGCGCTGCGGGCCGCCGTGCTGGAGCAGGGTGCTGCGATGGGCTTTGGCTTCGACGGTGATGCCGACCGGATGCTGGCGGTGGATGGCCGGGGCCGGGTGGTGGACGGCGACCAGATTCTCTATCTGTGGGGTCAGGCCCTGATGGCGGAGCAGCGGCTGCCCGCCAACCGGATCGTGGCCACCGTGATGAGCAACCTGGGCTTCGAGCGCGCCTGGCAATCCCACGGCGGGGTGCTGGAGCGCACCGCCGTGGGGGATCAGTACGTGCATGCCGCCATGGAGGAGCTGGGGGCGGCCCTGGGGGGCGAACAATCGGGCCACATCCTCT
>JBJTWP010000160.1:0-2877 GCA_046081805.1 Cyanobacteriota bacterium | reverse complement strand
CGCCAGGCGAACTCCGGCCAGGCCTCCTCGAATCGACCCTGCAGCAGCAGGGCATAGGCCCGTTGCCAGTGCGCCTGGGGATTGCCTGGATCGTCGGCCAGCAGCCGCCGCAGCAGCTCCAGGCCTTCGGCCACGGCGCCATGCTCCACCAATGCGTTGGCGCTATGCAGCCGCCAGATGGGGGTATGGGGATCGAGCCGCTCGGCCTGGCGGAAGCAGCGAAGCGCCTCCTCCTGTTGGCCCAGGTGGCGGTGGGCGATGCCCAGATCCGACCACAGCCCCGGCTCCTCGCCGTTCTCGGCGAGGGCACGGCGCAGCAGCGCGATGGCCTCGGCTCCGCTGGCCGTCACTTGGCCTCCCGAGCCGAAAAGAGATGGGGTTGTCACCGCAGCCCACCCCTTAGAGCACCCCGCAGCGCCCGCAGCAGCGCCAGCCCCCCGCAGGCGCCCGCCGCGTCCCAGGCGGCCCTGCGGCCGGCAGGAAGCGAATGGCTCATGGCTGCGGTGGTGGCGCGGAAACCATGGCGATGTGAAAGGGCGGGGTCTGCGCCGCGCCGCGCTGCGGCTCGGCCGGGATGGTGCTGGCGTTGCCGTCACGGAGGGCCGTATAGCCAGGCGAGAGGATCTCGATGCCGTGCTCCTTGAACTTGTCCTGGATGTTCTGGTGAAGTTCGGAGTAGATGAACATCATCCGGTTGGGGTCGTCGGTGAAGGCGTTCAGCTGGTAGCTGATCGCATGGTCGGCCAGTTCGGTCTGCAGCACGAAGGGGGGCGGATCCGGCAGGATGTGCTCCGTGGCGAGGGCGGCTTCGACCAGGCTCGCGTAGGCCAGCCGCCAGGGCACGTCATAGCCCAGGCTCACGGTGCTCTGCAGAGCCAGGCTGCGGCTGAGTTCGCGTGAGGAGATATTGAAGTTGATCACGTTGTTGGCCAACAGGCTGGCATTGGGGATCGTGATGATCTGATTGGCGGGTGTGCAGATGCGGATCGCCAGAAAGTTTTTCTCGATGATGTCGCCGATCACGTCGCCGACGCGGATGTGGTCGCCGATGCGTAAGGCGCGGGTGTAGATCAGGATGATGCCGCCCAGCAGATTGGTGATCAGCGAGGTGGAGCCGAGCGAGAGGAGCAGGCCCAGAAACACCGAAATTCCACGAAATGCGGGTGAACCGAAGCCGGGTAGATAGGGGAAGCCGAGAATGGTTGCCACGGCGATGATCAGCAGCGCCAGAATGTTGTAAGTGGGGCTGGCCCATTCGGGATAAAAGCCAGGGACTGCCAGATTGCCGCGTTCCAGGGCTGTGAACAATGGCTTGATCGCGCGCAGCACATAGAACGTGATCGTGCCGGTAATCGCGAGAAGGAACAGGTTGGGCAGGTAGTTGGCGATGGCGGCGAGCACCAGCTCTCCCGAGGCGAAGAAGTAGGTGAGAAAGCTCTCGCCCAAGGCCCGCGTCCAGGGAAACAGGCGCAGGATGAAGGCGGCCCAGAAAAACAGAACCAGCAGCAGCAGCACGCGAACCAGCTTCAGAATCTGCACCGCCACGGAGCTGATCGCAGCGGGCGAGACGATCTGTGCCTGACGAAACGAGAGCCCGGGGGCATGGCAGGCGATGCGCCGTCCGATCAGCGGCAAGGCCCTGCCCGAGATCTGCATCAGGGCCAGGCAGGTCGCCGCGGCAATGCCGCTGGCGATGGCCGCATACAGCGCATGGCGCAGCAACTGGCCGGGTTTGCGATCCTGGCGATAGCGATACAGAGCCTTCTGGATGTTGCTCTTGGCGAGTGCCGCAGCCTGCCGCTGGCTCATGCGGCTGGCTTGGGCATCGCGTTCGTTGATGGTGAGCAGCAGATTCTGGCCGATGCGCAGGTAGAGCGAACCATCCTCCCGGCTTTCCTGGATGCGCAGATCTGCCACAGGCAGAGTCACGTCGTTGGCGATGCGCTGCAGGCGCCGCGTGATCGTCTGCGCCCGCTCTTCGGCGCTGAAGCCGGCGATGCCCCGCCGCACGTACAGGATCGGCTGGCCATCGAGGAGCACCGGAAAGCCGTCGATCTTCTGCTCCGCCCGGGAAGGTTGCTCCAGCAAGGCTGGCGGGTCGGAAGACTGGGCCAGCCCGTGCCGAGGAGCGGCCAGAGCGAGAAGCACAACGACCACCAGCAGGCAGGCGGCGCGGGCAAGCAGGGAGGGGCCTCTGGGTCGCATCCGATCCCGCTCAGATGGTTTCGTTCTAGATCAGGCCCCGTCACGGCACCGTGCATCGGCGCTGATCCAGTGGATTCAACGCCACCGCTTCGCTAGTCTCCTGTCCCGGAGATCTGTGAGCAAAGTCGCTGGAGCTTCTCCAGGATTGAATCCGCCGTGGCGGTCCAATTCAACGGCGCCTTGGTCTTGTTGTAGGCGGCCACGAACTGCTCGATTTTGGCGATCAGCTCCTACCGCTGCGCGGAAGTCTGCGACACGGACGCTGAAGAAAATGCCCCGCCGGATCGCCTTTTGGGTGATGATCCCGTAGCCGTAGGCCCGCGCAGCGGTAGCAGCGCTCCACCTGATTGAGCCAGGAGGCGTAGGTGGGCGTGTAGTGCACGTGAAAGCGGGGCCGCTGGGCCAGCCAGGCCCGGACCTACCGCTGCGCGGAAGACCTACCGCTGCGCGGAAGACCTTCGGACTATGGCGTGCTTGTGCGTGCAGTAGTTGTCCACCATCAGATGGATGTTCAGGTCCTCGGGCACGGACTTCTCGATCTGACGCAGGAACCCCAGGAACTCCTGGTGGCGGTGCCTTGGCTTGCATTGAGTGATCACCTCGCCGGTGGCGACGTCCAGTGCCGCGAACAGGGTTGTGGTGCCATGACGGATGTAGTCGTGCGTGACACCC
>JBJTWP010000159.1:0-10973 GCA_046081805.1 Cyanobacteriota bacterium | reverse complement strand
GGCGCTGCCCACCAGGGAGGAATAGGCCATCCAGCCCCACTGGCTCACGGTCCAGTGGGGAACCGGCCACACTCCCTGACTCCAGCCCGTCGCCAGGGTGGCCACCAGCAGGGGCACGGCGCCGATCAGCATGTGCCAGCCGGTCACGGCCACCGGATCGCTCTGCCGGGTGGCGAAGCGGCAGAGCACCGTGCCTGCGGCCATCGCCGCCGCCGCCGTCAGCATCCACAGCTCGCCATGGCTCCAGGCCTGGCCATCGAGCACCGCCGGCCCCTCCAGCCACCAATGGCGCAGCAGCGGGCCCGGCAACCCCAGGCAGGCGATTCCCAGCAGCCCGAGCATCAGCCCGATCCAGCCCACCGGATTGATGGCTTCGCCAAACAGGGTGCGGGCCAGCAGGGCCACCAGCAGGGGCTGGGAATCGATCAGCACCGAGCCCAGACCGGCGCCGGTCTGGCCCAGCCCCTGGGCAAGCAGCCCCTGAAAGAGGGCGCCATCCACCAGGGCGAAGGCCAGCAGCCAGGGTCGGTCGGCGGGCTCCACCCGTAGCGGTCGCCTGAGGGCAAGGGCGGCCAGCAGCACCAGCGCGCCAGCCGGCAGCAGCCGCAGGGTGGCCACCTGCAGGGGGGTTCCCCCCTCCAGCAGCGGCTTCATCGCGGCCATGGCGGTGCCCCAGAGGGCGAAGGGAAGCAGCATCGCCAGCGGGCGGAGCAACGACCCGGTGGGCAGCTGGAGCATGGTGAGGGGCGAAGAACGGATGGGGGGTTCTTTTTAAGATCCAGCCACCGCATCCCGTCCTGATGGTCTGGCCCTGGCGCCGCAAGCAACGCCGCACGCTGGCACGCATCGCCATTGAAGGCCCGATCGCCGGCTCCACCCGCACCCGGGTGCTGAAGGCGCTCAGGCAGGTCGAGGAGCGTGAATGCCCGGCCCTGCTGCTGCGGATCGACAGCCCCGGTGGCACCGTGGGGGACAGTCAGGAAATTCACGCGGCGATCACCCGGTTGCGCAGCAAGGGCTGCCGGGTGGTGGCCAGCTTCGGCAACATCTCCGCCTCCGGCGGGGTGTATGTGGGGGTGGCGGCCGAGAGGATCGTGGCCAACCCCGGCACGATCACGGGATCGATCGGCGTGATCCTGCGCGGGAACAACATCTCGCGCCTGCTGGAGCGCATCGGCATCCAGTTCGAGACCGTGAAGAGTGGTCTGTTCAAAGACATCCTCTCGCCCGACCGGGCTCTGACCCCAGCGGAGCGGGAGCTGCTCCAGAGCCTGATCGATTCCAGTTACGGCCAGTTCGTGCAGGCCGTGGCCCAGGGGCGGGGGCTGAGCGAGGACAGCGTGCGTCAGTTTGCCGATGGGCGGGTGTTCAGCGGCGCCCAGGCCCAGGACCTGGGGCTGGTGGATGTGCTGGGGGATGAGGAACGGGCCCGCCAGCTGGCGGCCGAACTGGCCGGCCTGGATCCGGAGACGACCAGGCCGATCAACTTCGGCAACCCGCCCGGGCGGTTCGCCGGCCTGATCCCCGGCCGCGCCGCTGTGGACAGCCTCTGTCAGGTGCTGAGCCTTGAGCTGGCCTGGAGTGGCCAGCCCCTGTGGTTGTATCGCCCATGACCAGCCCGATGGCCCAGGCGCGAATCCTGCGCGCCCTGCGGGGAGCGACCACCGCCAAGGCCAACACCGCTGAGGCCATCCACGACGCCGTGGGCGAACTCGTGGATGCGCTGATGGAGCGCAATGGCCTGGCCGGTGAACAGCTGCTGTCGGTCACGTTTTCCGTGACCACCGATCTGGATGCCTGCTTTCCGGCGGCGGCAGCCCGGCGCCGGGTGGGCTGGGAGCATGTGGCTCTGCTCGATTGCCAGCAGATGGCGGTGCGTGGTGATCTGCCGCGCTGCATTCGCCTGCTGGCCCATGCCTGGCTGGAGTCTGGCCAGCGGCCTGAACATCCCTACCTGCGGGAGGCGGCCCGGTTGCGCCCCGATCGGGTCCACTGATCGATCCGGGGTTGGGGGGGGTGGCTGGCGTGTGGCTGTGCCAACCACCTGGCCGGCCGGCCCAGAGCCCTCCGACACCCGCTGTCGCCACTGAGAATGAAGCCATGCCTCTCCCCTCCAGGCTGATGGGTTTTCCCAGGCTTCCAGCCCTCACCAGCCGCCTGTCCTCGTTCCGGCGGCGTGCCTGTCGCCCCCCCGTGGCGACGGCCGCGGCCCTGGCCTTGGCCGGTCTTGCCGCCACCACCATGGCGCCCGCCCTGCTGGAGGGCGCGCGCGCCCAGGGAACCTCGGGCCTGATGGAGTTCCGCTGGGACAACACCAAGGACTACCGGCGCCTCTACTACTTCGTCACCGACACCCAGCGGCTCAAGCGATCGGAGTACTACCTCGTCCTCCGCCCCAAAGACCGCAAGACGGCCCTCTTGAAGCTGTCAATCACGGTTCCCGAGTCCTTCGACTCCAAGATTGAAGCCTCCCAGGTGAAGCTCTGCAAGATGAAGGAGGGCGGAATGCTGTCGCGCACCCGCTGCGAGTCGGTGATCCCGGCCACCGTGGAGATTTCGCCCAACGGCAAGGCCATCGACATCTTCCCCGACACCCCCGTACCCGACGGGGGCACGATCGGGGTGTATCTCAACCTCTTCAATCCCTTCAACATCGGCATGTATCAGTTCAATGCCCTGGCCCAGGCCCCCGGCGACGTGCCGATGGCCGGCTATCTGGGCAGCTGGCTGATTCAGATCGAACCGCAGAGCAACTGACCCAAGCCCCGAGGACCGCCGGCCAGAGGGCTACCTGATAAGTTGACTGTTCGATTGAACGCCGACGCGGCGCGAGGAGCGCAGACACGCCATGACCAAGCGCACCCTGGAAGGTACGAGCCGCAAGCGCAAACGCGTCTCCGGTTTTCGGGTGCGCATGCGCAGCCACACCGGTCGGCGGGTGATTCGCGCCCGCCGCAGCCGGGGTCGCGCCCGCTTGGCGGTCTGATCGCCGGTGGTCCTGCCCCAGCGCCACCGGCTCAAGGGACAGCGCGTCTTTGATCGGCTCTATCAACGGGCCCCCAGGCACCATGGCTCAGCCATGGTGCTTCGCTGTCTGGAGGCCTCTGAGGCCCTGTTACCCCCCGAACAACGGCGCCATCCGCCCAGCCCCTGGCGCTGTGGGGTGGTGGTCAGCGGCAAGGTGCACAGGCGGGCGGTGCGGCGCAACCGGTTGCGGCGCCTGCTCCATGGCCATCTGCTGGCGGTGCTGGGAGCCGGCGAGGGGTCGAGGCCCCGCTGGTTGCTGATCACTCTCAAACCGGGGAGTGCCGAGCGTGCTCCGGAAGCCCTGCTGGGAGAATGCAGCCAACTCCTCAAGCAGGCAGGTCTCACGTCATGAGCGCCGCGAGCAATGCCCCGAAGCCCGAGATTCAGGAAACCGTGTTCTATGAGGGAGGTCCCGCCAGGGCCGACCTGCTGCTGAACCTGCTGTTCGGTCTCACCCTGGTTGGCATTCCCCTCTTCCTGGCCGCCCTGGTGCGGGCCCTCTGGCTGCGGTTCCGCATCAACCGCCGTCGCGTCGAAGGGGACGGCGGCTGGCTGGGTCGGGACCGCACCCAGGTGGTGTACAGCCAGATCCGCGAGGTCCGCTGCGTGCCGCGGGGCTTCGGTGCCTGGGGCGACATGGTGCTGGTGCTCACCGACGGGTCACGCCTGGAGATGCGCTCGGTGCCCCACTTCCGCGAGGCGGAGGCCTACATCGAGCAGCAACGCACCAGCCGCAGGGCGGCGGCTGCCCCCAAGGGCATGGCGGCCTGAGCCCCTGCCCGGTTGACCCTCGGGCACACTGGTGCCCCTGCGGTGTCTCCACACCTCCCCTCTCTTCCGGATCTCCCCTGCCGTGATCGGCTACATCTCCGACAACCTGCTGCTCCCGATCCTCGATTTCTTCTACGGGTTGGTGCCGAGCTACGGGCTGGCCATCATTGCCCTCACGGTGGTGATCCGGTTGGCCCTGTTCCCGCTGAGCGCAGGCTCGATCCGCAGCGCGCGCCGCATGCGCATCGCCCAGCCGGTGATGCAGAAGCGCCAGGCCGAGATCAAGGCCCGCTACGCCAGCAACCCCCAGAAGCAGCAGGAGGAACTGGGCAAGCTGATGCAGGAGTTCGGCAGCCCGCTGGCGGGCTGCCTGCCGCTGCTGGTGCAGATGCCGATCCTGTTCGCCCTGTTCGCCACCCTGCGGGGCTCACCCTTTGCCGACGTGCCCTACACCCTCAACCTGAAGGTGCTGCCGGCCGAGCAGATTGCGACGGTGGAACCCAAGCCGTTCAACAGCGCCAGCCACTCGATCTTCGTGAGCGAGACCCAGCATGTGCCGGTGATCGCCAGCCTTGAGCAGGGCACCAAGCTGGGCGTGGGTGACGCGGCCAAGGTGAGCCTCCACACCAAGGACGGCGACAGCTTTGCTGCGGTGATCGCCGCCGTGGAGAACGGCGATGCGTTCCAGCCCAGCTGGAGCGTCACCAAAGGGGAGGGCGTGGTGGCGGTGGCCGATGACGGCACGATCACGGCCCTGGCTCCCGGCGATGCCATCGTGGAGGCCAAGATCCCCGGCTTGGCGGCCCGCAGTGGCTTCCTGTTCATCAAGGCCCTCGGCCAGGTGGGCTTCCTCACCGATGGCCAGGT
Source organism: Cyanobacteriota bacterium (assembly GCA_046081805.1). GTDB lineage: Bacteria > Cyanobacteriota > Cyanobacteriia > PCC-6307 > Cyanobiaceae > UBA5018. The sequence continues at coordinate 6,308 of JBJTWP010000159.1, read as the reverse complement.
GAACTGGGATGTGGCGATCCTGGTGGGGTCCTTCGGTGCCACCCTCTTCCTGTCCCAGATCCTCTCGGGGATGGGCATGCCGCCGAACCCGCAGCAGTCGACGGCCAACAAGATCACCCCGGTGATGATCACCGGCATGTTCCTGTTCTTCCCGCTGCCCTCGGGCGTGCTGCTCTACATGGTGGTGGCCAACGTCTTCCAGGCGCTGCAGACCTTCCTGCTCACCCGTGAGGCCCTGCCCGAGAACCTGCAGCAGATCCTCGATCAGCAGCTGGCCCAGCAGACCGTCACCGCCACGGCCACTGCGGCCGGCAGCGGTGGGCGCCTCCCCTTCGAGCCCAAGGCCAAGAAGTAGGTCGGCAGCGAGCCCAGCCTGCAAGCCCACCCCAGCATGCAAGCCCACCATGGTTGATGAGCTGCGCCCCGTCCCCCTGCACGAGCTCAGGTGGCTGCCCTGCGGCCAGCATTGGTCGATCGAGCAGCATCTGCCCCAGCTCCAGACCCTCACCCCGGTGCGGGGGGAGTTGCAGCTGACCCACCGGGGAGCACTGCTCGAGGTGGAGGGCTGTGGCGAGACGATCGTGACCCTCTGCTGCGACCGCTGCCTGCAGCACTTCAACCATCCGCTGGCCTTCAGCTGCCGCGAATTGCTCTGGCTCGGTGACGACGCCCGGTCGCGGGGTTCCAACCAGCCCCACGACCAGCAGGCCTTGCTCGCCGCCGCGGGGGAGCAGCTCGATCTGGACCCTCTGGACCCTGACGCCCCCATCGACAGCCTCGATCCCAGGGGTGACTTCGACCCTGGGCAGTGGGTGTTCGAGCAGTTGAATCTTCAGCTCCCCCTGGTGAACCGCTGTGGCAGCGACTGCCCTGGCCCGCCCAGCTGGAGCAGCGATCCCCAGGGCGGCGACCCGCGCTGGGCGGCGTTGCGGGCCCTCAGACCATGACCACCCAGCGACAATGAGCCCCGCCAGCGAATGAGCACTGCCTGGCTGGATCTGCTGGATCTGCTGATCCGCTCCCGCACCCCGATTCTCTGGATCCGCAGCCTGGAGGAGCAGCGGGTCGAAGGGCTGCTGGACCAGGTGGCCCAGCGGCTGGGGGGACGGCTGCTGTTGCGGTGGGACTTCATCGACGGCCTCAGCGGCAGCCCCAACCGCCAGGGGGAGGCTGCCCGCAACCCGATGGCAGCCCTGGCCTGCCTCGATGGGGTGCCGGTGGATCAGGGGGCGATCCTGCTGCTGCGCGACTTTCATCGCTACGGCGAGGACGCCGGCATCTGCCGCCGCCTGCGCAACCTGGCCCAGCAGCTGCGCAGCCGCCCCCACACGCTGGTGATCACCGCCCCCGAGTGGCGGCTGCCGCCGGAGCTGGAGGACGCCGTGATCCAGCTCGACCTGCCGCTGCCGGATGCCGCCGAAATCACACAGCTGCTGGGCTCCATCGCCCTGGCTTCCGGCCAGAGCCTGGAGCCCGGGGTGCTGGAGGAGCTCACGGCCGCCTGCCATGGCCTGAGCGAGCAGCGGGTGCGGGCGATCGCGGCGCGGGCCCTGGCGCGCCGCGGCCAGCTCGGCGCCACCGACCTGGCGGAGGTGCTGGAGGAGAAGCGCGCCGCCATTGCCCGCAGTGAGCTGCTGGAGTACTGCCCCAGCGAGGCCACGCCGGCTGACATCGGCGGCCTCGATGCCCTCAAGCACTGGCTGGAGCAGCGCCACATGGCCTTCAGCGACGACGCGCGCCGCTACGGCCTGCCCCTGCCGCGGGGGGTGCTGCTGGTGGGCCCCCAGGGCACCGGCAAGAGCCTCACCGCCAAGGCGATCGCCCACAGCTGGGGGATGCCGCTGCTGCGGCTGGATGTGGGCCGGCTGTTCGCCGGGCTGGTGGGCGCCAGCGAGGCGCGCACGCGCGAGATGATCCAGCGGGCCGAGGCCATGGCCCCCTGCGTGCTCTGGATCGATGAGATCGACAAGGGCTTCGGGCTGGCCGGCAGCGGCGATGGCCGCAGCGATGGCGGCACCAGCCAGCGGGTGCTGGCCAGTGTGCTCACCTGGATGGCGGAGAAGACCAGCGCGGTGTTTGTGGTGGCCACCGCCAACGGGGTGGAGCGCCTGCCGGCGGAGCTGCTGCGCAAGGGCCGCTTCGATGAGATCTTCCTGCTGGATCTGCCCAGCGCCGAGGAGCGCCGCGCCATCCTCGATCTGCAGCTGCGCCGCCGCCGGCCCGAGCACCGGATTCCGCTCGACACGCTGGTGGACCGCACCGTCGGATTTTCGGGGGCCGAGCTGGAGCAGACGGTGATCGAGGCCATGCACCTGGCCTTCGCCGAGCAGCGCGAGTTCGGCGAGAGCGATCTGATCGCCGCCGCCAGCCAGGTGGTGCCCCTGTCCCGCACCGCCCGCGAGCAGCTGGAGCAACTGCAGCACTGGGCCAGCAGCGGCCGTGCCCGACCCGCCAGCGCGGGGCGGCCTGATTGCGCTGGGTAACAAACTGCGGCGTCAGGTAACGAGCCGAGAGCTCTGCTGTGGCAAGGCATTTCACCGCCCCTACGGTCGTGTGCAGCCACTGGTACGACCGTGATTCCCAGCCCCACCCCCCAGCCGCGCGCCGAACTGATCACCCAGCTGGCCGTGGCCTGCATCGGCGCCGGCGTGGTCACCACCGTGGCCGTCGCCCAGGGGCAGAATCCGCTCACGGCGCTCGGGATCACCCTGTTTTCGGCCGTTGCTGCTGTGATGGTGGGCCAGGTGCTCTGAATGTCTTGGCCTCCAGCCCAGTCCCCCTGTTCAGCGGCCAACCAGACAGCGGCCGACCAGACAGCGGCCAACAGGCTGGCGACCAGCCCTTGAGTGCTGAGCAGGCTGGCGGCCTGAGGGCCCTGATGCCTGCCCTGGCCAACAAGCTGTACTTCAACTACGGCGGCCAGGGGCCGCTGCCCGATCCCTCCCTGGCCGCCATCATCCAGTGCTGGCGCCAGATCCAGCACCTGGGTCCGTTCAGTGGAGAGGTGTGGCCCTTGATCGAGCGCACCACCGGCCCACTGCGGCAACGGCTGGCGCGCTGGTTCGGGGTGGCCGCCCACCGGGTCGCCTTCACGGAGAACGTGACCAGCGGCTGCGTGCTGCCGCTCTGGGGACTGCCCTGGCAGCAGGGACAGGAGCTGCTGCTGAGTGACTGTGAGCACCCCGGCGTGGTGGCGGCCTGCCGGGAACTGGCGCGGCGCGAGGGGCTCGGGCTGGCGGTGCTGCCCGTGAAGGATCTGCGCGGCGCCACGGCCGAGCTGGATGCGGCGGTGCTGGAGCGGCTGGACCAGGCCCTCACGCCCCGCACCCGGCTGGTGGTGCTCTCCCACCTGCTGTGGAACACCGGCCAGGTGATGCCGATCGCCGCCGTGGCCGAACGGCTCCGGCTGCAGGCGAATCAGCCGTGGCTGCTGGTGGACGGAGCCCAGAGCCTGGGCAGCCTGCCCCTGGCGGAGGAGGGCGCCGCCAATGCCGCCGCCGCCGCCGACATCTATGCCTGCACCGGCCACAAGTGGTGCTGCGGACCGGAGGGGCTGGGGGCGGTGGCCCTGTCCGAGCGACTGCTGGGCGAGGGCCAGCCCACCCTGATCGGCTGGCGCAGCCTCAGCCACGAAGGCAGCGCCGGCAGCGGCTTCCACGGCGATGCTCGCCGCTACGAGGTGGCCACCTCCTGCATCCCGCTGATGGCGGGGCTCAACCAGTCGCTGCAGCTCCTGGACGCCGAAGGCGACGGCCCTAGGCGGCTGGAGCGGATCCGGGCTGGGAGCCGCCAGCTCTGGCAAGGCTTGCGGCGCCTTCCAGGGGTGCGCACGCTGCTGGAGCTGCCGCCGTCGGCGGGACTGGTGAGCTTCAGCACCGCCGTCAACCCGGAGCTGGTGGTGCGGGCCCTGGGGGATCAGGGCATCTGGCTGCGCAGTCTGGAGGATCCCCACTGCCTGCGGGCCTGCACCCACCTCACCACCACGGAGGCGGAGATCAATCAGCTGCTGGAGGCCCTGGAGAGGTTGGGGGGCCCCAACTGAGCCGAGCCGCCGGGATCAGGGGGTTCGCTCAGGCGTCAGCCTTCTCCCACACGGTGCGGTACACCCAGCCGGCGATCAGGGCACCGACGATCGGAGCCAGCCAGAACAGCCAGAGCTGCGCCACGGCCTCACCCCCCACCCAGAGGGCGACGCCGGTGCTGCGGGCCGGATTCACCGAGGTGTTGGTGACCGGGATGCTGATCATGTGGATCAGGGCCAGGGTGAGACCGATGGCCGCTCCGGCGAAACCGGCGGGGGCCAGCTTGTCCGTGGCACCGATGATCACCAGCAGGAAGAAGAAGGTGAGCACCACCTCGACGACCAGCGCCGCCAGGAAGCCGTAACCACCTGGGGAATGGGCACCCCAGCCGTTGGTCGCCAGGGGGTTGCTGCCGCTCATCACAGTGGAGAAGGCGGGCCCACCAGCCACCACCAGCTTGACGAAACCACCGGCCAGCACGGCGCCGATCACCTGGGCCGCGATGTAGGGCAGAAGGTCGCCGCCCTTGAAGCGCCCGCTGGCCCAGAGGCCGAAGCTCACCGCTGGGTTGAGATGGCAACCGGAGATGTGACCGATGGCATAGGCCATGGTCACGACCGTGAGACCGAAGGCCAGGGCCACCCCCAGGAAACCAAGGCCGAAGGGATTGCCCTGGGCGGTGTCCGATCCGACGGCGTAGGGGAAGTTGGCCGCGATGGCGGCACTGCCGCAACCGCCGAGCACCAGCCAGAAGGTGCCGATCAGTTCCGCCAGGAACTTCTTGGACAGGGGAACAGGTTGAGCCATGGTGAGGGCAAGCTTCCGACGCAAGCTATGGGCGTCCTCCGGGATCGGCCATAGTTCGAAAGGTTTCGTTCAGAATGAACAGCAGGCGGCGACAGGATCCAGCCTGAGATTGGCTCAAGGCTGAGATTGGCTCAAGGCGGGGTCGGGGTCAGAGGACGGGAGCTCATGGGTGGGTCAGGCGGGCCCGCAGGGCCTTCTCGGCTTCCTCCCGATCGTCGAAGTGAATCTTGACGGTTCCCAGGATTTGATAATCCTCATGACCCTTGCCGGCGATCAGCACCAGATCGGCCGGATCGGCGGCCCGGATCGCCTCGGCAATGGCCACGGCCCGGTCAGGCTCCACCACCACGGCGGCACCGCCTGGGATGCCGGCCACCACGTCCTCCAGGATCCGCTGGGGATCCTCCGTGCGGGGGTTGTCCGAGGTGACCACCACCCGATCCGCCAGCCGCACGGCGATAGCGCCCATCTGGGGGCGCTTGCTGCGGTCGCGGTCACCGCCACAGCCGAACACGCAGATCAGGCGTCCCGCGGTGAAGGGCCGGGCTGCCGCCAGGGCGTTCTCCAGGCCATCGGGGGTGTGGGCGTAGTCCACCAGCACCGAGGGCAGCGCCGCCCGACTGCCCAGGCCCACCCGCTCCATGCGGCCCGGCACCCCGCGGAACGTGTTGAGCCCCTCCAGCAGCAGGGGCAGCGGCAGCCCCTGCTGGGCCAGGGCCCCCACGGCCTGCAGCAGATTCATCAGGTTGAAGCGTCCCATCAGGGGCGAGCGGAACCGCCCCGCCCCCACTGGCGTGATCAGGGTGCCGCTGACGCCCTGGGAGGTCAGCTCCAGGTCTGTCACCCGCAGCTCAGCATCGGCCTGCTCCAGGGAACTCCGCCAGCAGGGATGGCGGCCTGCGGTCGCCAGGCGCGCGGCCAACCGAGCTCCCCAGGGATCGTCGATGTTCACCACGGCACCACCGGCCAGCAACGGCTCGGCAAACAGCGAGGCCTTGGCCTCGAAGTAGGCCTGCATCGACGGGTGGTAGTCGAGGTGGTCCTGGGTGAGGTTGGTGAAGACAGCAGCGCTGAAGTGGCACCCGGCCACCCGGTGCTGATCCAGCGCATGGGAGCTCACCTCCATGGCCGCGAGCTGAGCCCCGCCCTCGGCCGCCTGGGCCAGCTGGGCCTGGAGCAGATCGGCAAAGGCGGTGGTGTGCTGGGCGGTGACGCTGTGGCCTGGCCAGCGGTTCACCAGCGTGCCGAAGAGGGCCGAGGGGCGACCGGCACTGGCGGCCAGGTGCTCGATCAGGTGGGTGGTGGTGGTTTTGCCGTTGGTGCCGGTGACCCCGATCAGGGCCAGGCGGCGGCTGGGCTGCTGCCAGAACTCGGCCGCCAGCAGCCCAGCCCAGAGAGACACCGGCTCCGGCACCACGATCACGGGATCGCCCGGGGCCGGGGGGCGGACCTTCACGGCGGCGGGGCCCACCACCGCCG
>JBJTWP010000158.1:0-13536 GCA_046081805.1 Cyanobacteriota bacterium | reverse complement strand
CGCGGCGATGGATAGCGCCTACCGGCGCATCTTCGAGCGCTGCGGGCTGCGGGCCGTGGCTGTGGAGGCCGACAGTGGCGCCATCGGCGGCTCGGCCAGCCAGGAATTCATGGTAACCGCCGAGGCGGGCGAAGATCTGATCCTGACCAGCCCCGACGGGCGCTACGCCGCCAACCAGGAGCGGGCGGTATCGCTGGCGCCCGAGGCGGTGCCCCTGCCCGGTGGCGTGCGGGCCGCGGGCAGGGGTGAGGAGCTGGCCACCCCTGGCCAGAGCTCGATCGAGGCCCTCTGCGCGGCCCACGGGTTCGCGGCCAGCCAGCTGGTGAAGGTGCTGCTGCTGCTGGCCCGTTTCGAGGACGGCCTGCGCCAGCCGGTGCTGGTGAATCTCCGCGGCGATCAGGAGCTCAACACCGTGAAGCTGGCCAACGCCGTCAGCGCCCGCCTGGGTCCGGCCCACGGCGCCCTGCTCGGGATCGACCCGCTCAGTGCCGAGCTGGTGCGCAGCGAAGGCCTGGCCCTGGAGGTCTCTGCCCTGCCGCTGGGCTACCTGGGCCCGGATCTGGCGGACGAAGTGCTGGGCCCTGGGGACCTGGTGGTGGATCTGTCGGAGGCGCGGGCGGGCGCAGCCGGAGCGGCGCTGCCACAGCCCGCCCGCCCACGGCTGCAGCGCACCTTCCTGCGCCTGTGGGATCCCACCGCCGCCGCCCTGGAGGCCTTCGTCTGCGGGGCCAATCGCCTCGACAGCCACCGTGTCGGGGTGAGCTGGAACGGCCTGGCCCTGGCACCGCCGCCGCAGCAGCTGGTGGATCTGCGGGCCGCCCAGCCCGGCGATCGCTGTCGGCACGACCCCAGCCAGACCCTGGAGGCCGCCCGCGGTATCGAGGTGGGTCACATCTTCCAGCTGGGTCGCAAGTACTCGGCCGCCCTCGGGGCCACCTTCACCAATGAGGCCGGCGTGGATGAACCGCTGTGGATGGGCTGCTATGGCATCGGCGTGTCGCGGCTGGCCCAGGCGGCGGTGGAGCAGCACCACGACGTCCACGGCATCTGCTGGCCCGTGTCGATCGCGCCCTACGAGGTGATCGTGGTGCCGGCCAACGGGGCCGATGTCGAGCAGGCCCGGCTGGCGGACCAGCTGGTTGGCGAGCTGCAGGCCGCCGGCCTGGAGGTGTTGCTCGACGATCGGGGGGATCGGGCCGGGGTGAAGTTCAAGGACGCCGACCTGCTGGGCATTCCCTGGCGGGTGGTGGTGGGCCGCGGCGCCGCCCGGGGCCAGGTGGAACTGGTGGAGCGTGCCGGCGGCATCAAGCGCGATCTGGCCGCCCGCGACCTGCTCCCCACCCTGGTGCCCACGATCCAGGCAGCCCGCCAGGGACTCGGCTAAAGACCCGTCTGCAACTGCGGTAGAGACCCATCTGCATAGGATTCGCCCACCTTGCCTCCCTGCCATGGCCGCCCTGTTCTCGTCGTTCCAGCGGTGGGCGGCCCGGGCGGCCCTGGCCCTGGGCCTCTGCCTGAGTCTGATGCTCAGCGCCTGTGGCGCTGACAGCACAGGCCTCAGCGGCAACTACGTGGAGGACACGGTGGCCGTGGCCGATGCCCTGATCACCACGGTGGCGATCAGCGCTGACGATCCCGGCCGCAGCGAAGCCGAAAGCCGGGCCCGCGGGCTGATCAACGGCTACATGGCCCGCTACCGCCCCCAGAGCGCCGTGAACGGCCTGGCCTCGTTCACCACCATGCAGACCGCCCTCAACTCCCTGGCGGGCCACTACGCCAACTACCCCAACCGGCCAGTGCCCGAACTGCTCAAGGAGCGCGTGTCCAAGGAACTCAGGAAGGCGGAGACCGCCGCCAGCCATGGAGCCTGATCCGCAGCGGTCCCTGCGCCGGGCTGGTGGCCCGGCGCAGGGAGGATGCTTCTTTGACGAACGGTCCCCTCGTCTGAGAGGCTCTCCAATTGTGCTCAGAAGCGGCTCCGGGCCGCCGTGTCCTTGGCCAACGTTGTCGTCATCGGTGCGCAGTGGGGTGACGAGGGCAAGGGCAAGATCACCGATCTGCTGAGCCGTTCCGCCGATGTGGTGGTGCGCTACCAGGGTGGCGTCAACGCCGGTCACACCATTGTCGTCGACGACAAGGTGCTGAAGCTGCATCTGATCCCCTCCGGCATCCTCTACCCCGACACCATCTGCCTGATCGGCGCCGGCACGGTGGTGGATCCCAGGGTGATGATCGGGGAGCTGGACATGCTTGCCGCCAACGGCATCGGGGTGAAGGGCCTGCGGCTGGCCTCGACGGCCCACGTCACCATGCCCTACCACCGCCTGCTGGATCAGGCGATGGAAGTGCGTCGGGGTGACCGGCGCATCGGCACCACCGGCCGCGGCATCGGCCCCACCTACGCCGACAAGGCGGAGCGCAACGGCGTCCGCATCCTCGACATCCTCGATGAGACCCGCCTGCGCGACCGCCTGGCCGGTCCCCTGGCGGAGAAGAACGACCTCCTTCAGAAGGTGTACGGCCTCGAGCCCGTCGAGTTCGAGGCGGTGGTGGCCGACTACGTGGCCTACGGCCAGCGCCTCGCGCCCCACGTGGTGGACTGCACCCGAGCCATCCATGAGGCGGCACGGGCCCGCAAGAACATCCTGTTCGAGGGTGCCCAGGGCACCCTGCTCGATCTCGACCACGGCACCTACCCCTACGTCACGTCGTCGAATCCCGTCAGCGGCGGCGCCTGCGTCGGCGCCGGGGTGGGTCCCACCCTGATCGACCGGGTGATCGGCGTGGCCAAGGCCTACACCACCCGCGTCGGAGAGGGTCCCTTCCCCACCGAGCTGGAGGGCAGCCTCAACGACCACCTCTGCGACCGCGGCGGTGAGTTCGGCACCACCACGGGCCGTCGCCGCCGCTGCGGCTGGTTCGATGGGGTGATCGGCCGCTATGCCGTGGAGGTGAACGGTCTGGACTGTCTGGCGATCACCAAGCTTGACGTGCTCGATGAGCTCGACGCGCTCCAGGTGTGCGTGGCCTACGAGCTCGATGGCCAGCGCATCGAGCACTTCCCGAGCAGCGCCGAAGACTTCGCCCGCTGCAGGCCCCTCTACGAAACCCTGCCCGGCTGGCAGACCTCCACGGCCGATTGCCGCAGACTGGAGGATCTGCCCGCCACGGCGATGAGCTATCTGCGCTTCCTGGCCGAGCTGATGGAGGTGCCGATCGCCATCGTGTCGCTCGGAGCCGACCGGGACCAGACGATTGTGGTGGAGGATCCGATCCATGGACCCAAGCGAGCCCTGCTCAGCGCCTGAATCCAGGCCATTCCCGCCGATCGGCCGATCTTCAATCCCTTCCCCATGACCACCAAGAGCCTCGATGTCGTCGGCATCGGCAACGCCATCGTCGACGTGCTCGTGCAGGCCGAGGAGCGCTTCCTCACTGACCACGGCCTCACCAAGGGCACCATGGCCCTGGTGGATGAGGCCCAGGCCGAGCGTCTCTACGCCTGCCTGGGCCCTGGCCTGGAAACCTCCGGCGGCTCCGCGGCCAACACCCTGGCGGGGATCGCCCAGCTGGGCGGGCGCGCCGGCTTCATCGGCCGGGTGCGTGACGATCAGCTGGGCGGGATCTTTGCCCATGACATCCGCTCGGTCGGAGCGCGCTATGAGACCCCTGCCGCCACCAGCGGCCCCAGCACGGCCCGCTGCCTGATCCTGGTGACACCGGATGCCCAGCGCACCATGTGCACCTACCTGGGGGCCTCGGTGGGTCTGCACCCCGATGATCTCGACCTGGCGATGGTGGCCGAGGCCAGGCTGCTCTACCTGGAGGGCTACCTCTGGGACAGCGACGAGGCCAAGCAGGCGTTCATCGCCGCGGCCGAGGTGGCCCGCGCCCATGGCGGCGAGGTGGCCCTCAGCCTGTCGGATGCCTTCTGCGTGGAGCGCCACCGCGACAGCTTCCAGGAGCTGGTGGACGGCCACGTCGACATCCTGTTCGCCAACGAGATGGAGATCACCTCCCTCTACAGGGCCAACAGCTTCGAGGAGGCTGCGGAGGCCGTGCGCGGCCGCTGCCGCATCGCCGCCCTCACCCGCAGCGAGCTGGGCTCGCTGATCCTCAGGGGCGAGGACACGATCACGGTGGAGCCGCTCTCGCTCGGGCCCCTGGTGGACACCACCGGGGCAGGGGATCTCTACGCCGCCGGTTTCCTGCACGCCTACACCCAGGGCCAGTCGCTGGAGGCCTGCGGGCGCCTCGGTTCGCTCTGCGCCGGCGCCGTGGTGACCCAGTTGGGGCCCCGCCCTCAGGGTTCGCTCAAGCAGCTGGTGGCCTCCCAGACCCAGGCGGCGTAGGCACTGCTGGCAGCGGCAGTCCAACACAGCCATTCCGGCGTGTCGTAGCTGTGTAGGTCCCGCACGGCGGCCTCCAGGTCCGGTAGCCGGCCTGGGCTGGTCTTGAGCAGCAGCTCCACCTCCTGGCTGTCTTCAATCGCGCCCTGCCAGCGGTAGAGCGAGCGCACCGGCCCCAGGCTCACGCAGGCCACCAGGCGGCGCTCCAGCAGCGCCCGGGCCAGGGCTTCGGCCTGGTCCGCACTGGCCTCGGTGGTGAGGGCCAGGGCCACAGTCAGGGTCTGGGGCAGGGTCTGGGGCAGGGCCCCGGCCCCGGTGATGTCAGGGTCTGGCTTCACAGGTGGGGAACGGCCAGCGGATGCAGGCCTTCTAGCTCCCTGAGCAGCTCCCCCAGCTCCAGCTGGCGCAACCCGGGGGGCTCCGCCGGCCGTGCCAGCAGCAGCAGCTCCAGATCCAGCTCGGCCGCCAGGCGGCGCCATTGCTGTTCGGTGGAGCCTCCGGACTGGCGGCAGAGGATGGTGTCAATTTGCCAACGCCGCAGCAGCGCCCGCAGCACTGCCGGCTCCAGGGGATCCCCGGGCCGCAGGAAGGCCAGGTGCCCGGCCGCCAGCCCCGCCGAGCAGCCGCGCTGCACCGCCGCTGCGGTCGGCAGCAGCCGGGCATGGTGCCGGGCACCGGGGCTGAGCCGCACGGCCCGATCGAGCTGCCGGGCGCCGATGGCCAGCAGCAGCTGGCGGCCCGCCAGGGGCAGGGCGGCGAGGGCCTCCAAATCGGGTAGCAGCCGCAGCCGCGTCACCGCCGGATCGCTGGCTGCGGAGCGGTGCAGCCGGAACAGCGAGGGCAGAGCCGCGCCGCCCTGGCGGTCTCCCCGCTGACGCCACACCTGGGCCAGGGCTGCGGTGATCTGGCGCGCGAAGGGATGGCTCGCATCCACCACCGCCTGGAACGGATCCCCGGCCGCCCTGGCCTGATCCAGCAGCTGCCGGATCTCCGCCGCACCGCTGAGCGCCCCGATCCGCAGCTCCAGATCCGGCCGTGCCGGATAGGCCAGCCCCGCTTCGGGAGTCACCACCGTCACCAGCAGGCGCCAGCGGCGGCGCAGCAGTTCCAGCGCCAGGGCATGGCCATCACCGGTGCCGGCGATCAGCCAGAGCCGAGGCTGGTGGTTCGTGGGCTGGTGCATCAGGATGGGACTCGTATTGGGGGCCCCGGGGCGTGAATCACTGTCTGCTGGAAGTGGATGTGCTGGAGGCTCCGCAGGTCCGCTACACCCAGGACAACCAGACGCCCGTGGCCGAGATGGCCGTGCGGTTCGACGGGCTGCGCCCCGATGATCCACCGGGCCAGCTGAAGGTGGTGGGCTGGGGAAATCTGGCCCAGGACCTACAGAACCGCGTCCAGGCGGGACAGCGGCTGATGATCGAGGGACGGCTGCGCATGAACACGATCACCCGTCAGGACGGGCTGAAGGAAAAGCGTGCCGAGTTCACGCTGGCGCGCCTGCATCTGCTGGCCGCCGCGGCTCCCCAGGGGACCCCAGGGCCGCTGGGCACGGTGCCAGGGGGCCCAGCTTCCCAGGGCGCAGCTTCCCCAGGCTTGGCTTCCATGGGTACGGCTCCAGCGGGGGTGGCGGCTCCGGCCTCAGGCGCGGCACGGCCGGCGGGGCCGGTTCCGCCGGCCCCGCCGGCCTGGAACGCCTCTCCCCTGGTGCCTGATCTGCCCGAGGGCGACGACGAGATCCCCTTCTGAGGCCGTCCTGCCCTGCGGGTGGCCAGGCGGCGGGTGTCCGACTGGACGCTGGACGTGCGCTGGGGGGTTGCCGGGCAGGCATGTTGATGGGCAGGGGCTGCAGGGCCCTGACCCAGCTCAGGACGGCTGGATCCGCTGGTCCACCTGTTCGAGCAGCTGGCCCAGCTCCCGCTCCAGCGCCGCCAGATCCAGGCGCCAGTCGCCCCAGCGGCCGGAGTCGATCTGGCGCAGCAGCCAGAGACGATCGGCCTGAAGGTCGGCAATCAGTTGCGCCGGGTGGTGCGCCCGATCCCGTTCGACCTGGCTGGACTCGGCCATGGCATGCAGGAAGATGGCCCCATGCAAGCACTCTTTTCCCCAGGAAGCCTGGTGACCATCGCCGGGGCGGCGCTCTCGGTGGTCGGCTGGATTGGCTATGCCACCGGCAATCCCAACCTCAGCCTGCCCACGATTTTCTATGGGATTCCGATTCTGCTGGGGGGCCTGGCGCTCAAGTCGTCCGAGCTGCCGCCCGCGCGGCGCCTGATTCCCGCAGCCCAGCTCAAGGTGTTGCGAGAACAGCCCGCCAGCGAGCCGCTGCGCAAGCTGCTGACCGACGTCAGCCGCTGGCGCTACGGCCAGAAGGCCCACCTGGAGAGCTCGCTGGAGGTGCTCAAGCTCTGGGACGAGGACAGCCCGCCCCAGTTGCTGGCGGTGGAGGAGCTCGACTGCGACGGCCGCTACGGCCTGCGGCTGCGCTTTGCGCCCGGGGCCGTTCCGCTGCAGCGCTGGCAGGAGCAGCAGGAGCGGCTGGGTCGCTTCTTCGGCCCAGGGCTGCGGGCGGAGCTCGAGCCGATCGGCGTCGGCCAGCTCGACCTGCGCCTGCTGCCCCTCCAGCCCGCCGTTGCCGCGGCCGAGCCCGCCGCCTGAGGTTGATGATCAGCCACGACGACAGTCTGCGGGTTTCGCTTCTCAGCGAGGCCCTGCCCTACATCCAGCGCTTCGCCGGGCGCCGCGTGGTAGTCAAGTACGGCGGCGGCGCCATGGTGCGCGACACCCTGCGCGATGCGGTCTACCGCGACCTGGCCCTGCTCACCTCGGTGGGGGTGAGGCCGGTGGTGGTGCATGGCGGCGGACCGGAGATCAACCAATGGCTCAACCGGCTGGCCATCGAGCCCCAGTTCAAGAACGGTCTGCGCGTCACCTGTCCCGACACGATGGACGTTGTGGAGATGGTGCTGGTGGGCCGGGTGAACAAGCAGATCGTGAATGGTCTCAACCGGATGGGGGTGCGGGCTGTCGGTCTGTGCGGCAGTGACGGGGCCCTGGTGCAGGCCCGCACCTATGGCGGCGGCGAGCATGGCCTGGTGGGGGAGGTGGCCGCCGTGGATCCCTCCGTGCTCCGGCCCCTGCTGGAGGCGGGCTACGTGCCGGTGATCTCCAGCGTGGCGGCTGACGCCAGCGGCCAGGCCCACAACATCAACGCCGACACGGTGGCCGGTGAGATCGCGGCGGCCCTGCAGGCCGAGAAACTGATCCTGCTCACCGACACCCCGGGCATCCTGCGCGACCGCGAGGATCCCGACTCCCTGATCCGCCAGGTGACCCTCTCGGAGGCCCGGGAGCTGATCGCCAGCGGCGTGGTCGCTGGGGGCATGACCCCCAAGACCGAATGCTGCATCCGCGCCCTGGCCCAGGGCGTGGCGGCGGCTCACATCGTTGATGGGCGCACCCCCCATGCCCTGCTGCTGGAGGTGTTCACCGATGCCGGCATCGGCACCATGGTGGTGGGGAGTGACCGCGCCCGGCGGTGATGGCCCGCGAACCCGGCTCCAACCCCGATGCCAGCCCTGGAGGCGAGCTCTCCCCAGACCTGGAGCCCCTGCTGGCCGACTGCCGCCGCAGCCTGGAGCGGGGCGATTACGGCCTGGTGCTGCGCACCCTCGAGCCCCTGGTGGGCGCCCATCCCCCGACGACCGCAGCCGGGGCTGAGATGCAGCTGCTGCTGGCCACGGCCTGGATGGGCCAGGGCAACGGCAGCCGCGCCATCGCCTGCTGTCACCAACTCAAGCGCTCCAGCAACGCCGAGCTGAGGGCCCAGGCCCGGGACCTGCTGGCCGTGCTTGAAGCCCCGGCGCTGGAGCGGCCGCGCGAATGGTCGATCACCCTGCCGGAACTCGGCGACGTGGAAGCGGTGCAGGGCCGCATGCGCCAGCTGGCGGGCCGACGCCGCACCAGCAAGCCGCCACCACCACCGCCACCGCCGGTGGGCCCCAGCAGGGCCAACGGGGGTTTTGTCCTCCTGGTGGCCGTTCTGATGGTGCTGGCGATCTTGCTCGGAGGCTGCATGCAGGTGCGCGCGGAGCTCCACTTCGCCGCCCCCGGTCGCCTGCAGCTGGGCTACACCCTGACCGCCGACGGAGGGCAGCCGACACCGTGGCAGCGGCAGTTCGGGGATCACCTCCAGGGCCAGGGCTTCCGGCTGCTGGGGGCCAGGGGGCCCGAGGCGGCGGCGCAGCACTGGCAGACCGCGGTGCTACCGGCCGAGGCAGCCCTGGCGCAGCTCAGCCTCGATCTGGGGCAGGCGGCCCGCCTGGCGGGACTGGAGTTGCCGCCCCCTGTCATCAGTCTGCGGGAGCGCAATCTGCTCCTGGGGGTGCGGCAGTCCCTGAGCCTTGATCTCGATCTCACCCCGCTGGCGGGGGTGGGCGGGCTGGAGCTGAGCCTCGACCTCGAGCCGGTGCCGCTGCGGGCCGTGCGGCGGGCCGTGCCCCTGGCGGCCCAGCGCCTCCCGGGCAAACGTGCCCTGCGCTGGCCGCTCCGGCCGGGAGAGCGCAACCAGGTCCAGCTTCAGGGCTGGCGCTGGAGTCCGCTGGGCCTTGGCGCCCTGGCGGTGCTGGCGACCCTGACCCTGGCCCTGGCCCTGCAGGCCCTGAGGCGCTCGATCGTGCCGCCCCTGCCGGAGCTGCCGGCCTGAGGCCCGGCTCGCGGGGGGGGCTTGTGCGGAAGCGGCTGCGCTGGCAGCTGCGGGGCTGTGGGGAGATCCAGGGGTTCCTGGTGGGGCGACCGATCCCCGCCGAGGCGATCGCCTCGTACCTGCTGGGGGAGAAGGCCCTCCATGGCAGCCATGGCTTGGCCTGACCGGAGCCAGGCCATAGCATCAAGCTGCGGCACCGCAGCGGGCTCATGCTCCAGTTTTCCTCGGGCAACACCCGTTCCGTGAATGTCCAGCGGGCGGCGCTGGAGGCGCTTGAACTGGCCGGCCTCGATCGAACCAACCAGCCTGACCTGGTTCTGTTCCATGCGGCCGTGGGCCACGATCTGGCCCGCCTGTCGGCCGCCATCCAGGCCGAATGTCCCGCCGCCCGGGTGCTGGGCGTGTCCTGTGGCGGGGTCGTGGGCCGGGATGGCCCAGGCGAGTCGATGCACGACATCGCCCTGATGGCCGTGCGTGGCAAGGGGTTCGCGGTAAGCCACGTGGATGGGCTGCACGGCGACACCTCCTTCGACAAGGGGATCGAACTGGCCCAGGGCCTGCTGGGGACGCCCGAGCCGCTGCGGATGCTCTACCTGCTGGCCTCCGGCATCGACACCGCCAATGACCGGCTGATCGCCGGCATCGAGTCGGTGCTCGGACCCGAGGTGGTGATCTTCGGTGGCACCTCCTCCGATCAGATGCAGGGGGTGGCCACCTTTCAGGCGATCGATGCCGAGCTCTTTCAGCACGCGGCCCTGGCCGTGGGGTTCTGGGATCCGGGGCTGGAGGTGGAGACGCAGGCCAGCCACGGCTTCATGGCGATGGGGGAGCCGCTGCGGGTGACCCGCAGCGCGGTCAACCGCATCGTGGAGCTCGACGGGGCGCCGGCCTGGTCGGTGTTTCTGGAGCGGCTGGGGCTGCCCCCGGACGCCGCCCAGGCTGACACCATCCCCATCGGCGCCCTGGCGGAGCGGCTGCCCGCAGCCCTGGCCGCCGAGTACGGCAACAGCCACATCCTGCGGGCGGTCACCCACCACTCCGCCGCCGGCGAGATCATCTATGCCACCACCTGCGCCGAAGGCCGTGACCTCTGGCTCACGGTGCGGGATGAGGAGCGGATCTTCTCAGACCTGGACCGCATGCTCCAGGCGATGGCGGCCCGCCGGCCCGGAGCGTTGCCGGTGGCCGTGTTCCATGCCGACTGCCTGGCCCGGGGCCGGCGGCTGTTCAGCCGGGTGATGAAGGAGGAGCTGGTGCACCGGATGCAGGAGCCCTTCAGCGATCAGGGGATCGTGCCCCCCTGGCTGGGGCTCTACGGCTTCGGGGAGTACGCGCGCCTCGGTGGGGCCAACGCCTATCACAACTACACCACGGCCCTGGCGGCACTGTATCGACGCGAGCCAGCGGCCAGCCCTTGATCGGGCCGCTTCCCCGAGGATGAGAAAACGCCTGCGGCTGCGGCAGAACCGGTCCCTGAGCGGCCCCAACCGGTCCCAACGCGATTCCAGCGGCTCCCCGAGCGGTTCCAGCGGCAGGGACTTTCTGCGGCTGCAACAGGAGCTGGTGGCGGTGCGCACCCGCTTCGATCGCCAGATCGGCCAGCTCAACCGTCTCAACAGGCTCTCCAACACCGTGCTCGCGCAGCACGTCTGCCAGGGGCTGGGCCTCTTCGCCGAAGCGATCCCCGATGTGCTGGACATGGCCATCGGGGTGGTGTGGTCGATCACGGAAGGCAGCGTCCAGGACAGCGGGGTCTGTGGCCTGGAGCTCAATCCCGATGACCTGCGCGCGGTCGGCCTGGGCCTCCAGTCCCGCCTGCGCAGCGCTGCCCGCCAGCGGGGGGCGCTGCGGCTGGAGCCCGTCGGCATCCCGCTGCTGGAGCGGCTGGCGCTCACCGATGTGCTGGCCTGCCGCTGCATCGACAGTGCCGGCCATGACATCGGCCTGGTGATGGCTGCCAACACGATCACCCTGGCCGGCATGTTCGATCCGATCAGCGAGGAAACGCCAGCGGTGCTCACGCAGGTGGCGGAGCGGCTGGCGTCCCACCTGGAGGCCCGTCGCGCCCGGACGTTGCTGGATGAACGCCTGGCGCAGCTCAAGGAGTCGGAGGAACGGCTGCAGCGGGTGCTCCGCGGCACCAATGACGGATGGTGGGATTTCGACCTGCCCAGCAACCGCTGTCTCGTCTCCAGCCGCTGGATCGAGATGCTGGGCGGTCACCCCGCGGATCTGCGGACGCGGCCTGGCTTCTGGCTCGATCGCATCCACCCCTCTGAGCGGGAGGCCTTTGGCTGCCGCCTGCGGGAACTGCTGGCCTCGGCGCGGCACTCCACCCTGGAGCAGGAGCTCACCCTGCTGCGCGATGACGGCAGCAGCCTGCCGGTCCTCCTGCGCGGCACCGCCTTCCGCAACGGCACGGGCCAGGCGATCCGGTTTTCCGGCTCGATTCTGGACCTCACGGAACGGAAGCAGCATGAGGCCCATGTGCATCGGCTCGCCTACACCGATGCCCTCACCGATCTGCCCAATCGCCGGGGACTGGTCGAGCAGCTGCCGCGCATGATCGGCCGTTGCGACGCCACCGGTCAGCGGCTGGCAGTCCTGATGATCGACCTCGATGGATTCAAAAAACTCAATGACAGCCACGGCCATGCCGCCGGCGACCAGATGCTCACGATCGTCGCGGAGCGGCTGCGGCAGCGCATGCGCCAGCGGGATCTGGTGGCTCGCCTGGGCGGGGATGAGTTTCTGGTGGTGCTCGATGCATTGGGTCCTGATTTCGCCGCTGCGCAGGCTGCCGCCCATCGCGTGGCGGAGACCTTGGTGGAACTGCTCAGCCGCCCCTATGGCCTGGAGGTGGGCCTGAGCTTCCACAGCGCCAGCATTGGCGTTGCGGTGCTCGGAGAGGGCAGTGACACGGCAGCCGCCCTGATGCAACAGGCCGATGTGGCGCTGTACGAGGCCAAGGGAGCCGGCCGATCCAGGGCCAAGGTCTTCGATCCAGCCATGCAATTGGAGTTGAACCAGCGGGTTTGGATCGAACAACAGCTACGCACATCGCTTCAAAACGATCAACACCTCTCGCTGCATTATCAGGGAATTGTTGATGGCGATGGCCGCATCTGTGGGGCTGAGGCTCTGATGCGCTGGCATCATCCCGAGCTTGCCTGCAGTTCTCCAGCTGGCTTCATGGCCGTGGCGGAGGAATCCGGCCTGATCCATCAGCTCGGTGATTGGAGTGTGTTGCAAATCGCCGAGACCCTAAGAAGCTGGCAACGGGAGTTGACAGCAGACTTCCGGATTGCTATCAACCTGTCTGCCAGCCAATTCCTGCATCCTGATTTCGTTGCACGCACGCTGGACTGGCTTGGACAGCACCAGATCAGCGGCGAGCGGCTGATGTTGGAAATCAGCGAGGCGATGGTGCTGGAGGATCTCGATCTGGTGGTTCAGCGAACCCATCGGCTCCGGCAGGAGGGCCTGCACTTCTCCCTGGACGACTTCGGCACCGGCTTTTCCTCGATCAGCTACCTGCGCCAGCTCCCCCTGGCCGAGGTGAAGATCGACAAGATCTATGTGCAGAATTTTCTGCACGATGCCAGCGATCGAGCCGTGGTGCGCGCCCTCCTCGGGCTCTGCCACGCGCTCGGGATCAGCGTGGTGGCGGAGGGTGTGGAAACGGAGGAGCAGTGGCAGGGCCTGCGGGCCGAGGGCTGCGATCGTTTTCAGGGATTCCTGTTCAGCGTTCCCGGGGAAGCGGGTGCCCAGCCCGAGGCGCTCCTGCATGGGCGCTGGCGGTGCCGGACCCTCCCTGGCCCCGGGGCCGCCGCCCTGGGTCGGCCAGACCCCGCTCCCTAGAGCTCCAGGGGATCGGGGTCGATGGCCAGGCCCACGCCGGCCGGCAGCACCGCCCGCAGCACCGCCTCGGCTGGCAGGGGCAGGGGGGTGTCGGCAGGTCCGTGCAGCAGCAGCTGCCAGCGGCTGCGGCCCGCCACCCGGCTCACCGGCGCTGGAGCCGGGCCAATCTGCAGCCAGCCGGCCTGCTCCAGCGCAGGCCGGATCCGCTCCGCCAGGGCGGTGGCGGCGGTGGCCGTGGCGCTGGCGCTGGGACCGTTGAAACGCAGCAGGCAGGCTCGGCTGTAGGGCACCAGTCCGCCCTGGCGCCTCAGGGTCAGCTCCTCTTCCAGGAAGCGCTCGTAGCGGCCGTCCACCAGGTGGCGGATCACCGGGTGCTCCGGGCTGTAGGTCTGCACCAGCACCTCCCCGGGGCGCTCCCCCCGGCCGGCCCGACCCGCCAGCTGCAGCAGCAGCTGCAGGCATTCCTCCCCGGCCCGCAGATCCGGCCGATGCAACAGTCCATCGGCCGCCAGCACCGCCGCCAGGGTGACCCGTGGCAGATCCATGCCCTTGGCCAGCATCTGGGTCCCCACCAGCACATCGGCCTCACCGGCGGCGAAGCGTTCCAGCAGCAGACGATGG
>JBJTWP010000157.1:0-2992 GCA_046081805.1 Cyanobacteriota bacterium | reverse complement strand
CCTTCGGCCTCGGCGGCTGTGTCACCACCGGCCTGCCGACCGCCCAGGCCAGCCCGTGGCAGCCGGTTCCCCTGGACACCCGCTCCAATCCCCTGGACGTGGCCTTCACAAACAACCGCCACGGCTTCCTGGTGGGCAGCAACCGGCTGATCCTGGAAACCGACGACGGTGGGGCCAGCTGGGCCGAACGCGCCCTGGATCTGCCCCAGGAGGAAAACTTCCGGCTGATCAGCATCGACTTCAACGGCGATGAGGGCTGGATTGCCGGCCAGCCGGGCCTTCTCCTCCACAGCACCGATGGGGGCCGGAACTGGAGCCGCCTGTTGCTCGACACCAAGCTTCCCGGTGAGCCCTATCTGATCACCGCGGCAGGCAGGGGTCGCGCCGAACTGGCGACCAACGTGGGCGCGATCTACACCACGACCGACGGGGGCAACAGCTGGCAGGCGAAGGTGAGCGACGCCGCCGGTGCCGTGCGCGAGCTGCGCCGCAACGGGGACGGGCGCTACGTGAGCGTGAGCGGCCTGGGCAATTTCTTCTCCACCTGGGATCCGGGTCAGGACACCTGGCAGGTTCACCAGCGGGTGAGCAGCCAGCGACTGCAGAGCATGGGCTTTCAGCCTGATGGCAACCTCTGGATGGTGGCCCGCGGAGCCCAGATCCGCTTCAACCCCGACGCCAGCGACCCAGAGGCATGGGGCAAGGCGATCATTCCGATCACCAACGGCTACGGCTACCTCGATCTGGCCTGGGACCCCCAGGGAGCCATCTGGACCGGTGGTGGCAGCGGCACCCTGCTGGTAAGCCGCGACGCTGGCAAGACCTGGCAGAAGGATCCCGTGGGCGCCGCCCAACCCTCCAACTTCACCCGCATCACCTTCACCCCTGACGGCAAGGGCTTCGTGCTGGGCGAGAGGGGCTCCCTGCTGCGCTGGGTGGGTTGAAGGGGGGGCTGTGGCTGGCCGGCCCGATCTTTCCCTCTGTAACCAAGCCGGCCAGCGGCTCCCGCACCCCCAGCTCTGCCCCTAGGATCCCGAAGCTGAACGCTTGTCGCCATGGCTGCCGGCTCAACAGGAGAACGTCCGTTCTTCGAAATCATTACGAGCATCCGTTACTGGGTGATCCACGCCGTCACCCTGCCGGCCATCTTTTTGGCAGGCTTCCTGTTCGTGTCCACAGGCCTGGCCTATGACGCCTTTGGCACCCCAAGGCCTGACGCCTACTTCCAGGCCTCAGAGAGCAAGGCCCCCGTGGTGAGCCAGCGCTACGACGGCAAAGCCCAGCTGGACCAGCGCCTGCAATAACCTCCAGCCATGACCCAATCTCCTGCCACCACCACACCGCGCAACTATCCGATCTTCACGGTGCGCTGGCTGTCGCTTCATGCCCTTGGCATCCCCACAGTCTTTTTCCTGGGTGCCCTGGCTGCCATGCAGTTCATCCGCCGCTGATCCCCACCATGGGCCTGCAACGCAACACCAACCCCAACAATCTGCCGGTTGAGCTGAACCGCACCAGTCTCTATCTGGGCCTGTTGCTCGTTTTTGTCACTGGGGTGCTCTTCTCGAGTTACTTCTTCAACTGAGCCGCTCCAGCGTCTCCCTTGTTCCGAATCGCGCTTTCCTTCGATGAGCGGTAAGAAATCCAACCTGCCTGACGGCAGAATCCCAGACCGGCTTCCCGATGGCCGACCCGCCGTCGCCTGGCGCTCCCGCTGGACCGAGGGTGTGCTGCCACTCTGGCTGGTCGCCACCGCTGGTGGCATGGCCGTGATCTTTGTCGTGGGGCTGTTCTTCTACGGCGCCTACACCGGTGTCGGTTCCGCCTGAGGCACCGATCCCCGCACCCAGCAGAGCGGGCTTGTGGCCCGCTTTTTTGTTGGAATTTATAAATATTAATTACAGGTCACGAACAGCTGCTCAATTTATATATTCACTGAAATTTTGGTCCTCTCGGACATTTTCTCTTATTTATTTTCATCAGATATTGCCAAGAATTATCCCCACAAGAGGCATGCCCTTTACTTGTTATCTGTTAACTTTTTGAGTAGGACTCTTATTTCTCATTGTCCATACCAATAATGACTTGGCATACCAGCAGACAGATTTATCCTTATTACTCTGTCCGATCAATTCATTTCACATTCCCAATTATTCACAGCAGTCTCAGCAAGTTCTTTCTCCTCTCACAGGTACAAGTTTTTAGATCTAGCTACCTCCCTATTCATACATCATATTTCCGATAACAACTTTCTTGCTTGGAAAGCATGCATGTTCACTAAATTCTTCCCATAATGACCATCAGTTCAATACCAAAAAAAGCACTTCGCGTTTATCGCCAAGAGGGGGGACGCGAGTTGCTTTGGCGCGCAATCTTGAAGCTACGTGAACGCTGGGCACGCATAGTCATTCAATCCAGTCAGAATCTGACTACAGCTACTTCATCAACAAAGCAGCTCGAATTAACAATACAAGACAGAAAGGTCAACTCAGTTGATATAGTAATTTGTGTTCATAATGCTCTAGATGATATAAAGCGCTGTCTATTATCACTGGTCGAGTGCCAGGATCCGCGGGCTCGCATTTTACTTGTCGATGATGGTAGTGCCGAGGTTACAGCTAGCTTTCTACAGAACTACGCTAGCGAGAATCACCTTCGCCTGATTCGTAATGACGTTGCACTTGGTTATACATTCGCTGCAAATCAGGGCCTCAGAGCAAGTAGCGCTGATGGCGTAGTATTGCTTAATAGCGATACAATTGTCACACCTGGATGGCTTCAAGAGATGCTAAAAGTGATGGCATCTGATGTACGCATCGGCATTGTTGGACCCCTGAGCAACACGGCATCGTGGCAATCTATTCCCCATATTGAAGAAGAAGGTGATTGGAAAACCAATGCGATCCCCAAGGAGCTAAACCTTAATCAATATGCAGCAGCTTTGCGCCTTCTAATGCCGAAGCATCACGCGGAAGTTGGCTTCATCAATGGC
>JBJTWP010000156.1:0-13901 GCA_046081805.1 Cyanobacteriota bacterium | reverse complement strand
TCTTCAGGGAAGACGAAGTTTTCGTGTGGCTGGTCTGCCGGTGCCATCCAGGCACGCAGACCCTCGTTCAGCAGAATGTTCTTGGTGTAGAACGTCTCGAACTCAGGATCCTCAGCCGCCCTGATCTCCTGCGACACAAAGTCGTAGGCACGCAGGTTCAGCGCCAGACCGATGATGCCGATGCTGCTGGTCCACAGACCCATCACCGGCACGAACAGCATGAAGAAGTGCAGCCAACGCTTGTTGGAGAAGGCGATCCCGAAGATCTGGCTCCAGAAGCGGTTGGCCGTCACCATCGAGTAGGTCTCCTCCTCCTGGGTCGGCTCAAACGCCTTGAAGGTGTTGGCCTGCTCGGAATCCTCGAACAGCGTGTTCTCCACCGTCGCGCCATGGATGGCGCACAGCAGCGCTCCACCCAGGATCCCAGCCACTCCCATCATGTGGAAGGGATTCAGCGTCCAGTTGTGGAAGCCCTGCAGGAACAGCAGGAAGCGGAAAATCGCCGCCACGCCGAAGCTTGGGGCGAAGAACCAGCTGCTCTGGCCCAGCGGATACATCAGAAACACACTGACGAACACCGCGATCGGACCGGAGAAGGCGATGGCGTTGTACGGGCGGATGCCCACCAGGCGGGCGATCTCGAACTGACGCAGCATGAAGCCGATCAGCGAGAAGGCGCCGTGCAGGGCCACGAAGGGCCAGAGGCCCCCCAGCTGCACCCAGCGCACGAAGTCGCCCTGGGCCTCTGGGCCCCAGAGCAACAGCAGGCTGTGGCCCATGGCGTCAGCGGGGGTGCTGACGGCAGCGGTGAGGAAGTTGCATCCCTCCAGGTAGGAACTGGCAATGCCGTGGGTGTACCAGGAGGTGGCGAAGGTGGTGCCGGTGAGCCAGCCGCCCAGCGCCAGATAGGCGGTGGGGAAGAGCAGCAGACCCGACCAGCCCACAAATACGAAGCGGTCGCGCTTGAGCCAGTCATCGAGGATGTCGAACCATCCCCGTTGCGGCGCGCGCCCTACAGCGATCGTCATGGGTAGAGCGGGATACCAAGCGATCGTAACAACGTTCCCGGGGATCGCGAGGCGCCCTGACACGGGCTGACACCCCAGCGCTGGCTTGCGATTTAGGTATTTCTTCGGATTTCCTGCCGGCACTGCTGGCCCTCGCGCCAAGATGCCAGCTCAATCCCATGTCTTGCCCGATGGCCTCCTCCATGGCCGAACCCACCTCCGGCAGTCCCGACTCCCCCCAGCCCCCCAGCGGCGCCGTGATGGAACAGGCGGTGCTGGGCTCCCGTCGGCTCTCCAACATCCTGGTGGCGGGGATGGTGACCATCGGGGGAGTGGGCTTCCTGCTCACCAGCGCGTCCAGCTTCTTCGGCACCGATCTGCTGCCGATCGGCCACCCCGCCGCACTGCCCTGGGTGCCCCAGGGGCTGGTGATGGGCCTCTACGGCCTGGCCGCCGCCCTGCTCTCCACCTACCTCTGGCTGGTGATCGGCCTTGACGTGGGGGCCGGCAGCAACCGCTTTGACAAGGGGGCCGGCAAGGCCACGATCCGCCGCCGCGGCTTCCGCCAACACATTCAGGTGGACATCGCCCTGCGGGAGGTGCAGGCGGTGAAGGTGGAGGTGCGGGATGGCCTCAATCCCCGTCGCCTACTGAGTCTCAAGGTGCAGGGTCGCCGCGACATGCCCCTCACCCGCGTGGGTGAGCCGCTGCCCCTGGCCGATCTGGAACTCTCCGGAGCCCGGCTGGCCCGCTTCCTGGGCGTGCCGCTGGAGGGCGTGTGATGGGGCGATTCATCCCTGCGCTGCTCCTCTCCGGACTGGTGTTGCTCAGCCCCCTGGTCCTCACGGCCTGCGCGGCGACGGATCGGACCAGCCAGGTGCCCGGCTGTGCCAGTGCCTCCACACCATGTCTCAAGGGAGACGCCACCGTGGAGCTCACCACCAGCAAAGGTATGGTGCGCATTGAGGTGGATGGCGATGCCGCTCCCCTCACCGCCGGCAACTTCGTAGATCTGGTGCGACGCGGCATCTACAACGGCACCGTGTTTCACCGGGTGGTGAAGGATCCGGTGCCCTTCGTGGTGCAGGGCGGCGACCCGGCCAGCGCGAACCCCAGCACTCCCCCGGCCCAGTACGGCCTCGGCAGCTACGTGGATCCCACCACGGGCAACACCCGCCTGATCCCCCTGGAGATCAAGCGCCAGGGGGACGCCGAACCGCGATACGGCGAGCCCGTGACCAATCCGGGGATCACCCGTGAACTTGTGCTGGCCCATCAGCGCGGCGCCGTGGCCATGGCCCGCTCCTCCGAGCCCAACTCCGCCAGTGCCCAGTTCTATGTGGCGCTTCAGGCGCTGCCGGAACTGGATGGTCGCTATGCGGTGTTCGGCCGGGTGACCCAGGGCATGGAGGTGATCGATGCGATCAGCCAGGGGGACAAGATCCTCAAGGCCCAGGTGGTGAGCGGCGGCACCCTCGTCAACGGGGAGCCCTGAGCAGCGCCAGGGCCCTGATTGATCCCTTGGCGCTGCTCAGGCGGGCACGCGCTTTTCGGAGGCGCTCAGCTTGAGGAAGGCGGTGTTCACCCCCGAGGCCCGCTCCAGCGAGATCCGGCCGGTGCGGGCGATTTCGAGAATGCCGTAGCTCTCGAGCACCTGTTCGATCGCCACAAGCTTGCCGGGATCGCCCACCACTTCGATGGTGAGGGCGTTATCGGCCACGTCCACCACGTTGGCGCGGAACACCTGCACCAGGTCGAGGATCGCGGCCCGATTGTCGGGAGGGGCTGAAACCTTGAGCAACATCAGCTCGCGCTCCACCGCCGGGATCGTGGTGAGATCCACCACCCCCAGCACATTCACCAGCTTGTCGAGCTGCTTGGTCATCTGCTCGAGGGTGCGGTCGTCGCCCTCCACCACCATGGTGAGCCGCGACATGCCGCGCTGCTCGGCCGGCCCCACCGCCAGGCTCTCGATGTTGAAGCCGCGCCGGGCGAACAGTCCGGAAATGCGGCTCAGCGCCCCGGTCTCGTCTTCCACCAGCACCGAGAGGGTGTGCTTCATGAGTGGCCGTCAGATGCCGCAGATCGTTGGGTTCAAGTTACGTGTCCGCCCCTGGGACCTGGCCTAGCCAGGCGCAGACCAATGCGTTGAACACCCGGGGGTGTTCGTCATGGGGGCAGTGACCGCAGTGCTCCACCACCTCCAGCGGCAGGTCGCTGCGCAGCTGGCGCACCTGCCGGGCCACCCGCAGCGGCACCAGCTGATCGCTGCGGCCCCAGATCAGCAACAGCGGCAGTCTCAGCCGCGCCAGCAGGGCTGGTGCCATGGCTCCGTGGGGACGCAGGGCCATCGCGATACTCATCGCCCGCAGACTGCGCACCGCCGTGGGGCGGCGGGCAGGCTGGGCGATGACCCGATGCAGCTCCCGGTCACCCACCACCGGCGTGGCATAGGCGCTCTGAATGCCCAGGTCCAGCAGGGGCGAATGGGCGATCAGGGGCACCAACAGCTCCAGCGGCAGCAACCGACAGAGGCTGACCACCAGCCAGCGCTGGAGTCGCCGCCGCCAGGGTCGTCGGCGCTGCGGCTCCGGGCCCACGCCACCCACCAGGGCCGGATCCGGCAGCGGCGCCGCCACCACGCCCCGCACCCAGCCGGGGAAGAACACGGCGCAGCTCAGCACCACCAGCCCCCCGAGGGAATGGCCCACCAGCACGGCCGGCCCCTGCACCACCTGCTCCAGAAAACCCTGTAGCTGGCGGGCCCACAGGCGGTTATCCAGAGGACGGTGGCGCTGAAGACCGGGCTGGCTGGAGGCCCCGAAGCCGATCAGGTCGAGCGCGAACACCCGCCAGCCCGCCTCGGCCAGGGCTGCGGCGTTGTGGCGCCAGTGGCCGCTGCCGGCGCCGAAACCATGCACCAGCACGAGCGGCGGATGGTGGGTCTCGCCCAGCTCCCGCCAGTGGCAGCGGTGGCCCTGCCACTGCCAGGTGGCCTGGTGCCCCCAGTCGGGATCGCCGGCCTCCGCAGGGTCCGCAGCAGGCTGGGAGGCAGACGCGCGCACCGGCCTGGGCCAAGCAACTGTCGATCACTATTGCGAAGGTGCGGCGACCGTGCGGCTCGGTCCCGGCTTCTTCCGCCCCGAGTCACGGCCGAGCCGCGATCTGGGCGTCCTGCTGGCCCGCCGGCTCGGCGCGCAGGTCCCCCTGCGGGTGCTCGATCTCATGGCCGGCTGCGGCATCCGCGCCCTGCGCTACGGCCTGGAGGCCGGTGCCACCCAGGTGTGGGCCAACGATGCCGACCCCGACCGGCGGGCCCTGATCGCGGCCAACCTGATGCCCCTGGTGGGCCGAGCTCGCCTCAGCACCACCACGGCCCAGCAGCTGCTGGCTGACTGCCTGCAGCACCAGCGGCGCTTCGAGTTGGTGGATCTGGATGCCTTCGGCTGTCCCAGTGCCCTGCTGCCGCTGGCGATCGAGGCGGTGGCCTTTGGCGGGGTGCTCTACCTGGCCAGCACCGATGGCCGCTCCCCCACGGGCCATGACCGCCGGGCCGCGATCCGGTCGCTGGGGGCCGCTGCCCGTGCCCATCCCGCCAGCTGGGAACTGGCCCTGCGGCTGCAACTGGCCAGCCAGGCCCGGGTGGCCTGGAGCCAGGGCCGGGGCCTGGAGCCCGTGCTGGCCTTCAGTGACGGACGCACCTTCCGCACTGCCGTGCGCATCACCCGGGCTCCGGCGCCCGGGGCCGAGGAGCAGCTGGGACTTCTGGCCCATTGCCCTGCCTGCGGGGATCAACAGGTGCAGCCGCTGCTCACGCTGAGGCCATGGCGAGCCTGCCTTTGCCGCGCCGCTGCGCTGCCGCCCCTGGCGATTAGCGGTCCCCTGTGGATCGGGCCGCTGCAGGATCCGGCGCTGCTGCAGGTGATGGCCACCGACCTGGTGCCCCCAGAGGCGGCCGCTGCCACCATCCGGTTGCTGACCCGGCTTCAGGCCGATCCGGCGCCGGTGGCCCGCTGCTGGCCCACGGCCCTGATCGCGCGGCGGTTGGGGGGCGGTGGACCGCCGCGACTGGACGCCCTGGTGGAGGCGGTGCAGCGGGCTGGTGGACGGGCCTGGCGCAGCGGCGTGATGGCCGGCCAGATCCGCAGCGATGCCTCCTGGCCCTTGCTGCTGGATCTGGCCGCGCGCCTATGCGACCGGCACTGCTAAATAAGGGGCCAGTTTCCAAGTGCCGCTCCATGGCCTCTGAAATCTTCGGCATCGCGGCCCTGTTCTGGGTGCTGATCCCTGTGGGCCTGGCCGGAGGGGCTCTGCTGCTCAGGCTCGCCGACAAGGACTGAACCTCCCCAGACAGAGGCTGCCGGCCGCGTCGGTTCGCGGCGCACCCCTAGGCTCATGCCCGCTTGAGGGATTCCATGCAGGTTCTGGTGATCGGTGGCACAGGCACCCTTGGTCGCCAGATCGCCCGACATGCCCTCGACGCCGGCCATCAGGTGCGCTGCATGGTGCGCTCTCCACGCAAGGCGGCGTTCCTGCAGGAGTGGGGTTGCGAGCTCACCCGCGGCGATCTGCTTGAGCCGGACAGCCTCGATTACGCCCTGGAGGGCCAGGAGGCCGTGATCGATGCGGCCACGGCCCGTGCCTCCGATCCGGGCAGCTCCTACGACGTGGACTGGACAGGCAAGCAGAACCTGTTCGCGGCCTGCCAGCGCGCCGGTGTGAAGCGCCTGGTGTTCATCTCGCTGCTGGAGGCGGCCCGACATCGGGATGTGCCCCTGATGGACATCAAGGCCTGCACCGAGGAGTGGCTCGCCGCCTCCGACTTCGACTACACGATCCTGCAGGGGGCCGCCTTCATGCAGGGTCTGATCTCCCAGTTCGCGATCCCGGTGCTGGAGAACCAGACGGTGTGGGTGAGCGGCGCTCCAACGCCGATTGCCTACATGAACACCCAGGACCTGGCCCGGTTCGCCGTGGCCGCCCTGGATCACCCCAACACCAGCCGCCAGGCGTTCCCCGTGGTGGGTCCGCGAGCCTGGACCACCGGTGAGATCACCCAGCTCTGCGAGCGCTACACCGGCAAGGATGCCCGTCTGTTTCGTGTGCCCCCGGCGCTGCTGAACGTGATGAAGGGCCTCACCAGCTTCTTTGAGGCGAGTCTGAACGTTTCCGAGCGGCTGGCCTTCGATGCGGTGACCGGTGGCGGCAAGACCCTCGATGCGCCGATGGAGGCCACCTACCCAGCCTTTGGTCTCGATCCAGCCGACACCACCACGCTGGAGGACTACCTCAAGGAGTACTACGACACCATCCTCAAGCGCCTGCGGGAGATGGAGGCCGACCTCGACAAGGACGCCAAGAAGAAACTGCCCTTCTGAAACCAGCGAACGCCGCCCTAGACTGACTGGTTGTTTCGTACTATAGAGCGGCCATGGCGATTGCCCAGATCAAGAACCTGCAGCGACGGCTGGCCAATCTGGAAGCGGAGGCCGCCGTGGAAATCACCCGGGCCTGCGGCCATGAGCTGTGGCAGAGCCTGGGCTTCGATGTGCTCGACAGCATGGAGGATCCCGATCGCCGGGCCCAGGCCAACTATTACTACGGACAGCTGCAGACGGTGCGGGAACTCAGGAACGCGCTGGGCTGAACGGTGTGCCTGCCAGTGCCCGGCGCCAAGCCGCCCTACCCGCCCCCGCCCGCCCGGCCTGATTTTCCGCCTCCGGCGCGACCGCCCCGTCCAGGCGAGGGCCATCCCGATGGGCGTCGCAGAGCCAGCAGGCCATCCAGCCGTCGCAGCTCCGCCTGGTCGCACCAGCGCCACTGCCCCGGCTGCAGGCCTGCCAGGTTCAGCGGTGGCTTGCCATCCATCAGGTCGATGGCGGTGCGGATCAACCGCAGGGTGGGCAGGCCCACGGCGGCAGTCATCCGCCGCAGCTGGCGGTTGCGGCCCTCGCGCAGCTCAATCTCCAGCCAGCTGGTGGGCCGATGCAGCCGCTGGCGGATCGGTGGGTCCCGCTCAGGCAGCCGAGCTGCCGCCACCTCAGCGCTGGAGAGCACCCGTGCCCGGGCCGGCAGGGTGAGCCGTTGCTGCACGACGACCCCCTCGGCAAGCTGGCGTATCAGGGCAGGGCGGGCACCCGCATCGCCCTCCACCTGCGCCCAGTACCGGCGCCAGTGGCCGAAACCAGGATCGGTGAGCCGTTGCTGCAGCCGCCCATGGCCGGTGAGCACCAGCAGCCCCTCACTGTCGGCATCGAGACGCCCGGCCGCATACACCTCCGGAACAGCGATGTGATCGGCCAGGCAGCCCCAGCGGCTGCCTGGCTCCGGCGTGAACTGGCTGAGCACCCCGTAGGGCTTGAAGAACAGCAGGCTGGCGCCGCCCCTCAGGCGCGGCGGGCCTTCCACAGGTTCACCACCCCGATCGAGATCAGCAGCAGGCCCACATTCATCGACAGGGGTGGCAGCACGAAGGGCAGCACCAGAGGGTGGGCAAACATCCGGGGGGTGGGGCGGCAACTAAGCTGAACCTAATCGTTGCTTCTGGTGCCCACGGCCGCATGATTGAAACGTCCGGTGTGATTGAGAAGGAGCAGGGCAACGGGTTCTACCTGGTCACCCTGGAGCAGCCGGCCGGACACCAGTGCCTCTGCCGTGCGGCTGGAAAGCTGACCAAGTTCCGGATCAAGCTGCTGGCCGGCGACAAGGTGCTGGTGGAGATTTCCCCCTACGACCTCACCCGCGGGCGCATCACCTACCGGGAGCGCAACGCCGGGGCCACCGGCCCCCGTCCGGGCGGCAACCGTCCCGGTGGCCCCCGCCGTCGCTGAACCTGGCGGCTGAGTCCCCCTGGCCAGGCCTAAGGGGGACTCTGGGTTGGCGCGGAAACCGGTGCCGTATCAGGCGTGCACGCCCAGCAGGGCCTCGATGGCACCCTTGAACTCGCTGCGCTGCTTCACACCCCGGAACTGCTGCAGGAGTTCCCTGTTCAGGAACAACTGCACCGTGGGGGTGCCGCTGACACCGGCCTGCTGGGCAATCGCCTGCTCAGCCTCGATGTCGATCTCCACACCCTGGGCGGCACCGCCCAGATCATCGAGCACCCGCTTGAGCTGCGGCTTGAGCACATGACAGGGACCGCAGCTGGGGGATGTGTAGACCACCAGCAAAGGCTTGCTGCTGTCGTGGTAGAGCTTGCGCAGGGCGTAGCTGCCCTTCTGCCAGAGCGCGTTGGGGTCGAAGTTGGCCGCGTCGCTCATCGCCGCCGCCGGCTGGGTCTCCTGGGCCGGCTCCGGATCGACCGGGGTGTGGCTCACGGTGACGGCCAGGTTGTGGTGGGTGAGCCAGCGCTCCGCCGCCAGGGCGGCCTGGCAGCCACTGCCGGCTGCGGTGATCCCCTGGCGCCACTCCGCGTCGGCCACGTCGCCAGCGGCGTACACACCCTCCACGCTGGTTTCGGGACGGCCGGGCTGGGTCACGAGGTAGCCGTGGCTGTCCACCTCCAGCTGGCCTGCCACCAGCCGGGTATTGGGGGTGTGGCCAATGGCATAGAAGAGTCCCTTCACCGGCAGGGATTCCGTGGCGCCGCTGGTGGTGTCGCGCAGGGTGATGGCGTCCATCCAGTCGCCACCGCTGGCATCGGCCACCTGGCGGTTCCAGTGCACGGTGATGTTGGGGTTGGCCAGCACCCGGTCGGCCATGGCGGCGCTGGCCCGCAGCTTGCCGGTGCGCACGATCAGGTGCACGTGACTGCCGTACTTGGTGAGGTACACGGCCTCTTCGCAGGCGGAGTCGCCACCTCCCACCACGGCCACCGCCTCGTTGCGGAACTGGGGGGTGGCGCCGTCACAGATGGCGCAGGCGCTGATGCCCTTGCTCCAGAACAGGGCCTCACTGGGGAGGCCGAGGCGGTTGGCGCTGGCGCCGGTGGCCAGGATCACACTGTGGGCCTGGATGGTTCGGCCCTCAGCCGTGATCAGGAACGGGCGCTGGGAGAGGTCGATCGCGGTGGCGTCGGCCTCCACCAGCCGGGTGCCCCAGCGCACGGCCTGGGCACCCATGCGGTCCATCAGATCCGGGCCCAGGATGCCGTCGGGGAAGCCGGGGTAGTTCTCCACGTGGGTGGTGGTCATCAGCTGACCACCGGGGATGCCGCCCTCCTGGAATCCCGTGATCAGGAGGGGGGAGAGGTTGGCGCGGGCTGCGTAGATCGCGGCGGTGTAGCCGGCGGGGCCGGAGCCCACGATCACCAGGTTCTCAATGGCTTGGGCGTGGACTTGAGCACCGTTTTGGGCGCCGTCACCAGGGGAGGAAGGGGCAACCAAGGCTGCTTAAGCGGAATGCCTATGAGTTAACCCTAGGGGGTTGGGGGCCGGGCTGTGGCCAGCACCGCCGATCGAGCCCCTGATCATGCGCCTGATCTAGCCGCAGAGCCAAGCGCCGCTCCCGGTGCGGCAGACCACGCTGGCAGCAACTCAGACCTGAGGGGGGACGGGGGCCTGAACGGAGGAACCTGGACGCCTACACACTCCAATCCGCGCCAGTGAATTGATGGATCTTTGTTTTTTCTATAGGATTGCAGCCCGTTGATCGAGCGATGGGTCCGTGGCCTGCTGGCGCTCAAGTCGCTGCCCCGCTCTGGGCCTTACCGGCGCTCGGGACGTCTGGAACCTTCAGATCTCGAGCAGGCCGTCAGTCTCCGGCTTGAAGCGCCGCTGGAGATGGCTCGGCACCATCAGCACGGTGGAGTCCAGCATCTCGGGATGCTCATCGAGACAGAGCAGCCATTCCCTGAATTCCTCATTCAGGGCGTAGCTCTCTTCAAAGCGCTCCAGGCAGTCAAGGGTGGCGGCACGGGCCATGGCCCAGCTGACGGCCACGGTGAGTCGGCGGTGCACTGAGGCGTCCATCGCGTCCATGGCCAGGCATCCCGGTCTTCGGTTGCGCACCACGCTGCCGAGAAGCCTGCCCTTGCGGAGTATTGATTGACACAACGTCGCATTCAATTGCGCTGCGGCAGTGCGGTAGAGACAAAACGGAGGAGATGTGTTAGGAGGAGGCCCGCAGAAAAGGAGGCAGCTCCGGCCCTCCCATCCGGATCACCGTGCCGGCCCGTTCGTCCACGGCCTCCAGGGGCAGGGATGGACCGCTGCCCCAGCCAGGGGCGGTCATCTCGCCAGGGGAGCGCGGACGCACCAGATAGGGCTCGCTGATGCTCCAGCTGCGGGCGTGACGAATCAGCAATGGATCGGCTGGGGCGAACACGTAGGAGGGGTCGCGAGGGATGGCTTCCAACCCTGCCCGGCTGCCATCGATGCGCACGGCCCTGGTGATCGCCTGAATGAAGCGGCTGCGGGTTACCACGGTGGTGAGGTAGACCACCACGCGCACCCGCGGGGCATCAAAGCCCTCCGCGGCCATGTCAATGCTCACCAGCCAGTCGGAGGCTCCCCCGCGGAACGCCACCAGCCGCGCGGAAGCCTCCGGATCCTGGGAATGCACCAGTTGCACCCGGTCGCCCTGTTCCTCCAACAGGCCGCTGATCCGCCGGGCGTGGGCGATGTCCCGCGCCACCACGAGTCCACCGGCTTCGGGATGGGCGCCCCTCACCTGCGCCAGCCGTCGCCGTGCCCGCAGCAGCAACAGCTGGGCGATCCCGCTCTCATCCGCCAGCCGGATGGCGCGGCGCAGGTTGCGGGCCCGCCAGCTCTCCCGCTCCTCGGTGGAAAGCGGTGAGGCGTGCAGATCGCCAGGCTGGTCGCGGTACCCATGGTCCACCCAGCCATCCTGAAACCGGAACTCCAGGGGACGCACATCCCCTGCGGCGATCAGCTGGCGGGGCTCCACGCTCAAATCGGGCGCGATCCGCTCCACGATCACCTCCCCTTCCCGCACCTTCAGCCGACGGGCCGCACAAAAGGCCAGGTTGTCGGCACGGAATGGAGTGCCGGTGAGCCCCAGCCGCAGCTGGGCCCCTGCCGTGAGGCAGGTGAAGGCATGACCCCAGGCGGCGGCCTCGGGCTCATCGGGATCCAGGCCCAGGTGGTGCACCTCGTCAGCGATGGCCTGCCAGCGTCCCAACCCGAGCTGAGGCAGTAGGTGCTGGAGCAGCTGACGGTTACGGCCGGCGCTCTGGTAGCTGATCAGCAGCCCATGCCAGGACGCTGCGGCGGCCTGCCAGTCGGGATCCCAGGTCTCCAGATGCAAACCGAGGCGTGCGGCGGCCTGGTGCCATTGCTCGGCGATTGAGCTGCGATGGCAGAACACCACAAAGCGGTCGAGCCGGCCTTCGCGCTGAAGGCTGCGGAAGCTCAGCAGAGCCCCCAGGGTTTTGCCAGCGCCGGGGCCAGCATGCACCAGCACGTCATGGCCGACGGGATCAGGCCGCAGCAGCCGGGCCCGGAGCAGCTGGATCAGTCGGCCCTGCCAGTCCCGCGGTCGCACCGACGTGTCGGCTGCGCCGGTCTGGCCTGATCGCCTGGGCCGACCGGGCGGGTGAAGGTCAAAGGAGGGCCTGGCCATCACGCCATTCTGGGGCTGGTGCCAGAGGCTGATGAGTGTTCTGACCTATGGGCAAGGCGACAGGGCTGACTACCTTGCTCGCCAGGTTGTTCAGGTCGGCTGGCTCCGGCCCTAGGCGTCATGCACCATCCCCCCGACCACCCTGGCCTCTGGACGCTACCTCCGGAGGAGCGACGCCAATGGCTCGAAACCTGCTGGCAGCACGAATGCGACATCGACCCGATGATTCTGCGGGCCCGACAGCTACGGCACCAGGGCAACAGCCTGCAGGCCGCCTGGGTGGAACAGGAGCTGCTGCCCCTGTTCTGAGGGTGCCAGAACTGCTGGGGCATCTGGAGCTGCAGCCCTTCCGCGAGCGGTTGCCCTGGCGGGGGGCCGACCTGCAGACGCTGCGCGACACCCTGCGGCCGGTGCGGCTGCCGCCTGATCAGGGCAGACCGGTGGAGCTGAATGCTGGTCGCCCCCCTGGGGTGAAGGCAGTCCCCGAGCCAGAACGCCTGCTGGCACTGCTGGATCCACCACTCGGCAGCACCGACCCCCTGGCCCTGGTGGTGCTGCTGCACGGGCTGGGCGGATCCAGTGCCAGGGAGGGTCTGCGGCGCCTCGGCTGGGCTTTGCAGGCAGCCGGTTTCGCGGTGCTGCGCCTCAACCTGCGCGGCGCCGATCCGGGCCGCAATCTGGCCCCAGGCACCTATGCCGCCAACAGCAATGCCGATCTGTTGCCGGCCCTGGCTCAGGCACGCCAGCTGGCGGCGGGACGCCCCCTGCTGGGGGCGGGCCTGTCCCTGGGGGGCACCCAGCTGCTGAATGCGAGCCTGGCGGCACCGGGGCTGCTGGATGGACTGGCCTGCATCAGCAGCCCCCTGGATCTGGGGGGCTGTTCCGCCCAGATCGAGCGCCCTCGCAATGCCGTGTATCAACGCTGGCTGCTGCGGCGCCTGGTGTGCCAGACCCTGGCTGATCCCTTCGGCGTGGGCGCCGAGGAGCGCCAGGCGCTGGAGGCGGGCAGTGGGCCAGGCACGATCCGGGTCTTTGACGCGGTCATCACCGCGCCGCGCTGGGGCTATTCCTCAGTGGCGCAGTACTACGCCGAAGCCAGCCCCCTGCAGCGGCTGCTGGAACCCAGCCGCCGCACCGCCCTGCCCCCCACCCTGCTGGTGCAGGCCCTCGATGACCCCTGGGTGCCGGCGGCGGCCACCGCCCAGGTGGCGGCCACGGCGGCGGGGTGCCAGCTGCAGGTGCTGCTCACCCGTCACGGGGGCCATAACGGTTTCCATGGTGTGGGGGATCACCCCAGCGGCTGCTGGAGCGACCGAGTCATGGCCCGCTGGTTTCACCAACTGCTGACAGCCTGAACGCCCTGACTGCGTGGTGGCCCTTGCTGATCGAGCGGCTGGAGCCAGGTGAGCTCGTCTTCCCCCTGGACAGCGCCCAGCGCCTCAGGGCTCCATCGTTCAGCGATCACTGAAACCCCGCGGCGTGCTGGCAGGAATCCGAGGTTCGATCAGCCGGTTGGCCAGCTTCTTCTTGAATCGCTGCCTGATCCCGGTGGTCAGCCTGTGCCACTCCTGCTGGGCCTCGGGATGAAAGGCCGGCTCAAAGGGCATCGAGGTTGGACCACACCAGAATCTGGCCGTCTGGCAGCCACAGCCACCCATCCCGCTCGCTGGAGCGCTGGCCCAGCTGCAGCATCACTCCATTGGGGCGGGCGCTCCACACCGCCGTGCAGCCGCGTCAACTCGCAGGCGATCTGACGGCCCAGAAGCAGCTGCAGCCGGTCGTGGAAGATCCGCACCGTCAACCGCTGGTCGATCAGCTGCGGCGGCACCGAATACACCACCTTGCGCACCTCGATCGTGCTGGTGCGCCGCACCGTGAGCTGCTCGATGTCGTAGTCGGCAAAGCGAAAGCGCGGCAATGGCCGCAGCGCTGGCTTTTCCTGCTCCAGCCTGATCAGCCGCGGTCTGTTGTAGTCGGCGCAGACCTCCGCCAGGAAAGCACCGAGCCAGCCAGAAGAAGCGGCCCAAGACAGTTGAGGAGGTCCTGGTCACCCTGGAAAAACAAGGGTTGAGCAGCTTCTCGCAGGCCGTGCGGCACGACGCCGCTGAGCTCTGAGCGCGTAGCCCCTGGCCCAGCCTTTGCTCCGCCTTGGCAAAGGCGTCCTCCACCACGTCATCGCCGCACCAGCAGCTGAAGGCCGCCAGGTGGTCCTGCACGCAGTGGCCCATCGCCGCGGCCACCACCTTGGGCGGCAGGTCGCAGATCACGTGGGCCCGGTGGGCGTAGCCGTGCCGGCTCCCAGTCCTCGCCCAGCCGCTGCTCCTCACGTGCCCAGCGCGGGAGGGCAGTGGTGCATTGCATCTGGATCTGGCG
>JBJTWP010000155.1:0-4807 GCA_046081805.1 Cyanobacteriota bacterium | reverse complement strand
CCGGAATAATGACTCCGCATAGGCATTGTCGTTACTGACACGCGGCCGGGAGAATGACATCTCAATCCCCAGTTCGGACAGCTTAGCGGCCAAGGTGTAGGAACGCATCGGAGCACCATTGTCGGCGTGCAGGATCGTGGCCGATCCCGCACTGATCCCTTCATCACGGCAGAAGAGATCAAAGAACTGCCTGGCCAGCTCGCCGCATTCCCGCTCATGTACCTCGACGCCAACGATGCGCCGGGTGATCGAGACCCTCGACAGCCTGGAGCTGGCCTACCCCACGATGAGTGATGAGGCCCGGGCGGCCCTGCAGGTTGCCCACGGGCAGCTGCTCGCGGAATGATGGGCTGCAACTGCCGCTCACCATGGCGATCAACCACCCGCTGATGCTGCCCAACACCTTCCAGCACTATCTGCTGGGGTTGTTCGCCGTGGCGAACAATTTTCCGGCCATGGGCCCCTTCCTCACCCTCAGTGCGGATCTGCCGAAGCGCCAGATCCGGCATGTGATCAAGGTGGCCACCTTCTCCAGCCTGTTGATCATGCTGGGCGCCTACTTCCTCGGCACGGCGGTGCTCCAGTTCTTCGGGATCGGGGTGAGTGCCTTCCAGATCGCCGGTGGCCTGCTGCTGGGTGCCAGCGGTCTGAGCATGCTCAATGCCAGGGATCCGGCCGATTCCCACGAGAAGAGCTGCGACGTGACCCACATGGATGTGGGGCAGATGACCTCCTCGGCGATCGTGCCGATTTCGCTGCCGCTCACCACCGGCGCCGGCACGATGTCGACGATCACGGTGTACGCCAACGGCGCCACCAGCTTCAGTCACCGCGCTGAGCTGTTTGCGGCGATCTGGGCGATGGCGCTGCTCATTGCCCTGATGTTCGTGTTCGCCGCGCGGCTCACAATGCTGCTGGGCCACGTGGGGATGACGGTGCTGATCAAGGTGATGGGGCTGTTCACCCTGGCCATCGGCATCCAGTTCATCGTGACCGGCAGCAGCACGATCCTCGAGCAGATCCCCTTCCGCTCCTAGGAGCCGACGGCGGCGCCCAGCCGCCGCTAGAGATGGTTGTAGGAGGCCCCTTCGCTGGCGCTGAGGTTGGCGGTGATCGGGTGTCTGGCGAAGTGGTCGAGGGCGTTGCGGATGTCGTCGAGCAGCAGGTCGGCCATCTCGCGGGTGAAGTCGCGCTTCACCAGGATCCGCTGGAAGGGGGTGTCGGCATAGCAGCCGGTGAAGGGGTAGGCCGGCACCTGCCAGCCGCGCAGCCGCAGCCGCTCCGCCAGGTCGTAGAGGTTGAAGCCCGGATCGCTTCCCTCCGGCAGGCGCCATACCACGGTGGGAATGCCGCGGCTGGGGTCGGCGCTGTTCACCAGCTCGAAGGGGCCCAGCTGGCGCAGGCGCTCGGCGAAGTGGCGGGCATTGGCGTAGCTGCAGTCGTGCACCGCCGCGTAGCCCTCGCGGCCCAGGCTGTTGAACAGGTGGTACTGGGCCAGCACCTGGCCGGCGGGGCGGGAAAAGTTGATCTGGATGGTGGGCATGTCGCCCCCCAGATAGCTCACGTGGAACACCAGCTCATCCGGCAGGTCGGCCGGCTCGCGCCAGAGCACCCAGCCCACGCCGAGGGGGGCCAGGCCGAACTTGTGGCCTGAGGCGTTGATCGATTTCACCCGGGGCAGGCGGAAATCCCAGGCCGGCAGGTCGGGGGCGCAGAACGGCGCCACGAATCCGCCGCTGGCGGCGTCCACATGGATCGGCACATCGATGCCGCTGCGGGCCTGGAACCCGTCGAGGGCCTGGGCCAGGGCGGCCACGTCCTCGTAGAGGCCGTGATAGGTGACGCCGAGGGTGGGCACCACGGCGATGGTGTGCTCATCCACCTGCTCCAGCATCCGCTCCGGCGTGAGGCACAGCTCCCCCGGGGCCATCTCCACCTCGCGCAGCTCCACATCCCAGTAGCGCGCGAACTTCTTCCAGCAGATCTGCACGCTGCCACACACCAGGTTGGGCGTGCCTGTGGCCAGCCCCGCGGCCTGGCGTCTCTGCCGCCAGCGCCACTTCGCCGCCAGGCCGCCGAGCATGGCGGCCTCACTGCTGCCGATCGTGGAGCAGCCCACCGTGCTGCCGGGGGCATGCCACAGATCCGCCATCAACGCCACGCAGCGCTGTTCGATGGCGGCGGTCTGGGGGTATTCGTCCTTGTCGATCAGGTTGCGATCGACGCCGAGCTCCATCAGCTCCTGGCTCCAGCGGGATTGATAGGTCTGGCAGAAGGTGGCCAGGTTCTGCTTGCTGTTGCCATCGAGCAGCAGCTCCTCCTTGAGCACCTGGGCCGAGAGCTCCCAGTCGATGCCCTGCTCGGGGAAGCGATCGTGGGCCAGGGGCCTGGTGATCTGGGTGATCGCATCCAGCCTCGACATGGCGGCTCCGAACAAGGGGCGGTGGAGCCCATCCTCCCCGGCCTCAGAAGCGGAAGGTGGTTTTCACCAGGCCGCCGAGGTTGGAGAGCGAGCCGGCGTTGCTGCCGGTTTCGATCTTGCTGAGCTGCCCGAGCCCATTGCTCAGGTAGAACAGCGCCGGCGTCACCGTGAGGTTGTCGCTGATCTGGAAGGAATACCACCACTCCCAGGCGTACTGGCCGTCCTGGGGGGCGCCGCTGGGGCACCCCTCGCCGCAGCGGGTCACGAAGGTGGGCTGACCCACGGCGAAGCCGGCCTTGTTGCCGCCGATCAGCACGTCGTTCCACTGCAGGCCCACATACCACGACTGGGACTGCTGCACCTCGATGTTGAAGGTGGTGGCGGGGCCGGCGTAGGTGTTCACCCCCCAGCCGGCACTGATCGATGGCAACCAGCCGCTGCTGCTCGGCTGCCAGAAGCCACTGAGCCCGATCGCATTCATGGCGCTCACCTCCAGCACCGCCAGCGGCGTGCCGGAGGCCACGCCCACGTTGCGGCTGGTGGTGTAGGCCCCGGCGATGCCGAAGGCCTCGCTGGCGTAGCCCAGCTGCACGGTGGAGGTTTGGGCGGAGGCCACCGTGCCGATGCCGCCATCGCTGGCGCTGGCGCCGTTGCCGGCGATGTAGTGCACACTGAGGTTCCAGTTGCCGCGCTTCCACCACAGGCCCGCACCGGGGCCGAGGTTGGAGTTGTAGGCGCCGGGGGCGCCGGCATAGGTGAAGGAGTCGAGCAGGGTGTCGGCGGGGTACACGCTCGGCCACATGGCCAGCATGTCGTCCTGGCGCACCAGGGCCCCGACGGTGGCGGTGACTTCCTTGCCGATGGGGAATTGATAGAACACGCGCTGCACCCCCACCACATCGCCGCAGTCGACGGCCAGGCCATTGCTGCCGATGCAATCCTGCTGAAAGGCGATCTCCAGCTGGTTGAGGAACAGGGCCGCCTGGTTGGTTCCCACTGGCGCCCCGCCGCCGAAGCCCGACCGGGCGAAATTGCCGGCGCGCAGCTTGATGCGCAGCAGATCGGTGCCGCTGAAGCTCGTGTCGAGGTCGAGCTGCAGGTCGTCGTTGACGCTGGTGCCCCCCTCCTCGGCCCGGGCCTGCTGCTGCAGGGCGCTGCTCGCCACGCCGCCGAAGGCGTTGGCCCCCACCACGACGGTGGCCTGGCCGCTGAGCTTGGTGGTGCTGGAGAACTGGCTGGCTTTCAGGTCCCCCAGCCGCGCGTCGAGCCTGTCGGTGCGGCCCTTGAGAATCGCCAGTTCCTGCGAGAACTCCTGAAGCAACCGGCGCAGGCTGTCGGTGCGCTCGCCGGTGCGATCGAGGCAGCTGTTGAGCAGGGCCGCCGCCTCGAAGCGGCTGATGGCGCGGCTGCCCTTGAAGCTGCCCTGGGCATAGCCGGCCCCACAGCCGTAGCGCTCCACCAGGTTGGTGAGGGCCTGGTAGGCCCAGTCGCTGGGGCGCAGATCGGTGAACGGGCCGCCTGGGTTGAGTGGCTCGTTGACGCTATAACGCCCGATCTCGCCGAGCTGCAGATCCGCGGCCGTCGCCAGCCCTAGACCCAGCAGGGCCGGCGCGGCGACACCGGCGGCGGCCCCGATCACCGCCTGTCGCCAGTCTCGACGCGCCATCGAAGCACTGCGGCGGGGGCCCGATTGTGTCACGCTGAACGGTGATGATTCCGAGGCGCACCTGGGCTGG
The DNA here is from genome assembly GCA_046081805.1 of Cyanobacteriota bacterium. GTDB lineage: Bacteria > Cyanobacteriota > Cyanobacteriia > PCC-6307 > Cyanobiaceae > UBA5018. The sequence continues at coordinate 649 of JBJTWP010000155.1, read as the reverse complement.
AGGCCCCATTCCGGGTGGGTGAGCTGCCGATGCTCACTGCGGCGCGGATGCTCACTCTGGCGCAGATGCTCACTCTGGCGCAGATGCTCTCGGCGCCGCAGGGCGTTCTGCTCCAGGGCTGAGCGAGGTCAGCCGGTCAGCGCCCCAGGCCCGCAGCCTGCACGGCGCTGAAACCCAGTTCCAGGTCGTTCAGGATGTCCTGCAACGCTTCAATGCCGACAGACAGACGCACCAGTCCAGGGGTGACACCAGTGGCCAACTGCTCTTCAGCGCTGAGCTGGGAGTGGGTGGTGGAGGCCGGATGGATCACCAGGCTGCGCACATCGCCGATGTTTGCCACATGGCTGTGGAGCAGCAGGGCCTCGACAAAGGTTGTGCCGGCCTCCAGGCCCCCGGGCAGTTCAAAGGCGAGCACCCCTGACGTGCCCTGCGGCACATAGCGTTGGCCCCGTTCAAACCAGGGGCTGCTCTCCAGGCCGGCGTAGCTCACCGAGCGCACGTCGCTGCGTGCCTGAGGTGGGTGCCTTTTATTGGACAGTTGCGGCCCCTGACATCGTTAACCCCGGACGGGAGGAACAGGGTTCGGTCTCAGTATAGACCTCATGGGGAGTTCTGCCTCCCAGGGAGCTGTGCGGTCTTACATGGCAGT
>JBJTWP010000154.1:0-16766 GCA_046081805.1 Cyanobacteriota bacterium | reverse complement strand
CTGCGCAGCTCCCTGCACGACCGCGGCCAGCGGCTCACGCCCCAGCGCCAGCGGGTGCTGAGCCTGTTTGAGCGGCTGGGCGAGGGGCGCCATCTCAGCGCCGAGGACGTGCATCAGCGCCTGTTGGCGGTGGCGATCAGCTACCGGGTGATCGTGAGCATGGCGCAGTGGCTAGGAGTGGAGGGGCCCCATGTTCGAGGGCGCGGCCGCGCCGCCCCACCGCCAGCACCACAGCCCTTATCGCTGAGGCCGGATACGAAAACAGCCCCCGAGGTGGGGGCTGTCGTGCGGCTTCGAGCCAGCCTCGCCTGCGCTCTGGTGCGGGGCCATGGGTGCAAATGCCCATCGCGCGCACCACAGCCACTACCCCGGATCCAGGGGGGTGGGTTGGGGGTCGTCGAACCTGACCCGCTCGAGGATGGCCCCGCTGAGGTCGGCGTCGCTGAGATCGGCACCGCGCAGGTCCGCACCGGTGCAGTCGGCGTTCCGCAGGTTCGCCGCCCGGAGGTCCGCCCGGCGCAGGTCGGCCTCGCGCAGGCTCGAGCCACTGAGATCCACCGCCCGCCAGCGCGCCCCCGGCACCTGAAGCTCGTCGAGGTGCAGGTCGTTGAGCTTCATCCCGTCCATCCACACCCCGTCGTGACAGAGCTGCTCCAGGGCTTCATTGCGGGCGTGGCAGTAGCGCACCCCGGCTTGCTGGCAGTCGAGGATCAGCTGCATCGCCTCCACATTGCGGCGCTGGTGCCTCTGGGCGCCCTCAAGGATGAACAGGAAACCGGCGGTCATGATGCTGAGGGCTTCGAGATTGTCGACGCTCAGCACACCACCGGCATCCCGCCACAGGCACCCCTTGGCCAGACTGCTGTCGCGACATTGATCCAGTCGGTTCACCGCGGCCAGGGCCGCGATCGATGCGGCGAAGGCCACCAGCAGCCGCAGGCCGAAGGAGCGCTCCAGCTGCCGCAGCAGCGGGGAGCGGCGCTGCCGGCGTCTCCGCTCCATCCAGTCCGAAGGGCTCATCGGCTGTGGCGCTGGCCTTCGCGCAGCACATCCCGCGCACAGAGGCCGAAGTGCAGCCGGAATTCCCGGCTGAACACCGACAGGCTGCTGAAGCGGAAGCGGGCCGCCACGGCGGCCACAGTGGTGCCCGGCTCCGCCTGGAGCAGGGCCGGGTGGGTTTGCTCCAGGCGCTGCTGCCGCACCCATTGAATGGGACCGCAGCCGAAGCGCTGCTGGAAGGCCTTCTGCAGATGGCGGCGCGAATAGCCGCTGCGGGCCTCCAGCTGGCTGAGGCTGAGCGGCTGGTGGAGGTTGGCGTGCACCCACTCCAGCAACTCGCTGAACACCTGCCGGCTGCCGCAACCGGGATCTGTTTCGGCGCTGCCCAGCTGGGCCAGCTTCGGACAGAGCAGCAGGGCGAGGGTGCGGTAGATCAGGTCGTCGAGCTGCAGATGGGGCAGCATCCCCGTGGATTCCAGTTCAGGGTGGTCAACCAGGCGAAAGGCCGTGACCAGCACCTGCAGCAGCTCGCGGCTGGCCTGGTCATGGGGCTGCACGCCCCGCACCTGGTCGAGATCCAGGCCGAAGCGCCGGGCCGACACGCCGAGACCCGCGATTGCGGCGGCGGTGCGCTGCAGCCGGGCCAGTTCAACCTGGAACGCCGCCCCGTTGAAGTGTTCCTCCACCGCATACTCGTAGCCGGCACCCGGGGAGAAGAAGAGCGGCCGCTCCGGACTCAGGCGGATCTCCTGGCCCCGGCCGGTTCGGTATCGCGCCGCGCCGCTCACGATGAAGTTCACGGCCCCCATGCCCGGCTGCTCGCCGATCTCACCCTGGATTGGGGTGGTGTACCCGCCGGTGAGCAGCAGCTCGCCGCTGCGGCAGCTGCTGGTGCGGTGGAGGAAGCTGCGCTCATGGCCCCGGCGGGGGGCGAAGTCCAACATCGCGTAGTGCTGGGCGAGGCGTTCGGCAAGCACCTGGGGATCATGATCCTCCTGGGCCAGGTGGTCGTGGAACAGCAGCCGCCTGGGGTGATGGGGTGGTGAGAGGCTTGCTGCGCAGTTCATGAAGCGGGCGAAGCGGGCTCGGTGGGAGCGCCGGCCGACGGCCGAGCCGGGATCTGGCCCGCAGCGGGATTGCCGAGCTGATCCGGCCCCCGATCGAGCAACCCTCATTGTGGCGGCGGAGAGCAGGGGCTGCCACCGCCCCGGCAGATGGTGCGCTCGGGATCAACTCCGGCGCCCCTGGTCAACTGATTTGGCTCGTCCTGCCGTGCCCATGGGTTGGGCTGGCTCCGCAACTGCGTCTTCTGGGCCCGAGCCACCGGCAGCGGATGGGACATGCTGGGCAGGAGCCATGGCTGCCCGCACGATTCCCAGCCCTTGAACCTCACCAACGAACTGGCACGACAGCGCAACCGCGATGCGGCTGAGCGCACGCTGATGGCCTGGATCCGCACCTGCCTGTCGCTGATCAGTTTCGGCTTCGGCCTCGACAAGATCGTGGCCGCGATCGACAGGGCGAGCGGCGATTCCGGACCGCGTCCCGGCGTGCTTGCCGTGGCGGTGTCCTTTGTGGTGACAGGGATTGTGGCGATGGCGGCCGCCACCGCTCAGCATCTGCGGGAGCTGCGGCGCCTCAGCCGCAGCGACTACACCTATGGGCCTACGCCGCGGCTGGCGGCGGCCACTGCCGTCGTGATCACGCTGATCGGGGTGCTGGCCATGGGGGTGCTGCTGGCGAGGGTGTTGCGATGACGGCTGCCGCCGTGTTGGTTCCTGCCACGCTCGCCACGGTGATGCTGGCCCTGGGAGCTCGCCTGCCCCTGGATGCCTGGCGGGGCTGCTGCTGCGGAAGCGCTGGCCCGGCCTGATCGAGCAGCTGCAGACGCCGCTGGATCGGCTCGCCAACGGCCTGCCGGTGCTGCGTTTGCAGCAGCGGCTGGGCGGTGAGCGCTGAACTTCACGGAAGCCGCCAAGTCGGACTGTGAAGTGCCTCCCGGCGCTGCTTGCCGGACCCGGATCCCCTGTGCAGCATCAATGTAGCCACTCCATCCGTGATGCCCAACGGCAAGCCGAACATCCTGATTCTCTGGGGTGACGACATCGGTCAGAGCAATCTGAGCTGCTACAGCCATGGGCTGATGGGATACCAAACCCCCAACATCGATCGGGTGGCGAAAGAAGGCGCCAAGTTCATTCACTACTACGCCGAGCAGAGTTGCACCGCTGGCCGAGCCGCCTTCATCACCGGCCAGAGCGTCTACCGCACCGGCCTCTCCAAGGTTGGTCTGCCCGGTGCCGAGCAGGGCTTCAAGGCTGAAGATCCCACCATCGCGGAGCTGCTCAAGCCCCAGGGCTACCGCACCGGCCAGTTCGGCAAGAACCACTTCGGCGACCGCGACGAACACCTGCCGACGATGCACGGGTTCGACGAATTCTTCGGCAATCTGTATCACCTCAACGCCGAGGAGGAGCCGGAGCTGCGCGACTACCCGAAGGAAGACGATCCCGAGTTCCCGAATTTCCGCAAGCGCTTCGCCCCCCGCGGCGTGCTGCACTGCTGGGCCAACGGCGACGGCAGCCAGCGGATTGAGAGCACCGGCCCGCTGACACGCAAGCGCATGGAAACAGCCGACGATGAATTTCTCGTGGAGGCCAAGCGCTTCATCCGAGATGCGGTGGCTTCAGGTGAACCCTTCTTCGTGTGGTTCAACACCACCCATATGCACTTCCGCACCTATGCCAGGCCCCAGGATGTGGGCCGCAGTGGCCGCTGGCAGTCGGAATACCACGACGTGATGATCTATCACGATGAATGCATTGGAGAGATGCTCGATCTTCTCGACGAGCTGGGCATTGCTGATGACACGATCGTGATGTACAGCACCGACAACGGTCCGCACATGAACAGCTGGCCCGATGCGGGCATGACCCCCTTCCGCAGCGAGAAGAACACCAACTGGGAGGGAGCGTTCCGGGTGCCGGCGATGGTGCGCTGGCCTGGACACATTGAGGCTGGCAGCAACATCACAGGTATCTGCAGCCACCTTGACTGGCTGCCCACCCTGCTCGCGGCGGCTGGCGAGCCGGCCATCAAACAGAAGCTGCTTGATGGCCATCAGGTGGGAGAGAAGACCTTCCGCATCCACCTGGATGGTTACAACATGCTCGACTACTGGACCGGCCGGAGCGACAGCAGTCCGCGCCGGGAGTTCTTCTACTTCTCCGATGACGGCGACCTAGTGGGACTGCGCTACGACAACTGGAAGTTCGTGTTCAAGGAGCAGCGCCAGCAGGGCACTTGTCAGATCTGGGCCGAACCGTTCGTGGAGTTGCGGGTGCCGAAGATCTTCAACCTGCTCACCGATCCCTACGAACGGGCCGACGTCACATCCAATACCTATTGGGACTGGATGTTCGATCACATCTTCCTGATCGTCCCGGCCCAGGCCTATGTGGGTGACTTCCTCAGGACCTTCGTGGCCTATCCACCGCGCCAGAAGGCGGCCAGCTTCTCGCTGGAGCGGGTGATGGAGAAACTGGAGCAGGCGGCCAGCGGCGCGGCCTGAGTCGATCCCCATGGCTCCCAGGTCTCCCGGACGACCACCGGCCCCCGGCATGGTGTGGATTCCTGGGGGCGCCTCCAGCCTGGGTTCCGACCACCACTACCCGGAGGAGGCTCCGGCCCATCGGGTGGAGGTGGAGGGCTTCTGGATCGACCAGGCGCCGGTCACCAACGCCCAGTTCCAGAAGTTCGTGAAGGCCACCGGCCATCGGACGGTGGCGGAATGCCCTGCCGATCCGGCCCTGTATCCGGGCGCCGCCGCGGCGCAGCTGCTGCCGGCCTCGATCGTGTTCGTACCGCCGCCGTTGCCGCTGCGGCCGGCGGATCACTACCGCTGGTGGCAGTACATCCCCGGTGCCGACTGGCGCCATCCCGAGGGGCCCGGCAGTTCGATCAAGGGCCGTGAGCAGCACCCGGTGGTGCATCTTGCCCATGCCGATGCCGTCGCCTATGCGGCCTGGATCGGCAAGCTTCTGCCCTGCGAGGCGGAATGGGAGCGGGCGGCCTGGGGGGGGCGCGAGGGCTGCGCGTATGCCTGGGGCGATGAGCTTCACCCTGGTGGGGTGCCTGTGGCCAACACGTTCCAGGGTGACTTCCCCCATCACAACAGCCGCCTTGATGGTTATGAGCGCACCTCTCCGGTTGGCGCCTTCCCGCCCAACGGCTATGGCCTGCTCGACATGATCGGCAACGTCTGGGAGTGGACTGACAGCTGGTTTGGCCCCCATTGCCCGGGGCCGAGCGGCGGACCGGATCGGAGGCCAGCGGATCCGTCCGGCTGCTGCCGGGATGCTGAGGCGAGAGCCAGGCTCGCCAGCATCGATCCGCTCTCCCAGCATGGCAACGTGCCGCGCAAGGTGGTGAAGGGGGGCTCGTTTCTCTGTGCCCCCGGCTACTGCCGCCGCTATCGGCCGCCGGCCCGGATGGCCTAGGGGATTGACACCAGCACCTGCCATCTGGGCTTTCGCTGCATCGTGCGGGGGGAGCGCTGATACCCGCAGGGACTGGCCCCACGACCGCTGGTCGCCGATCGGCCGGCTGACCCAGGCCCTGGATCAGATCTGGCGTCAGGGCTGGGCAGTTCTCAATACAGGCCACTGTTGAGAAGGGCTGTTTATCCTGCTGACATCCACTGGAGTGCCGGTGCCCGTCCGATCCCCCGCCGGCAGCCCCGAGGATCTGCGCAGCTCCCTGCACGACCGCGGCCAGCGGCTCACGCCCCAGCGCCAGCGGGTGCTGAGCCTGTTTGAGCGGCTGGGGGAAGGCCGCCATCTCAGTGCCGAGGAGGTGCACCAGCGCCTACTGCAGGCCCAGGAGCGGGTGTCGCTGGCCACGGTGTACCGCACCCTGCGCCTGCTCAGCTCGATGGGGATGCTGCAGGAGCTGGAGCTGCCCGAGGGGGGGCGCCGCTATGAACTCGGTGGCGACCACCACCGCGACCACCACCATCTGGTGTGTGTGCGCTGCGGCCACACCGAGGAGTTCGAGAACGCCGAGGTGCTGGCGGCCGGCCAGTCCGCCGCCAGTCAGCACGGCTTCCGCCTGCTGGAGTGCGTGCTCAACGTGCGGGCCCTCTGCCCGCGCTGCTCCCGGGCGGCCGGCCTGCCGGCCCACCTGGGGGGCGTCTAGGTGCCGGGCAGCTCGAGCTGGTTCGGCAGCCCCTTGGTGCCGCCGGGGATCGTGCGGCGCGACCGCTTGCCGCTCCAGGCGGCGCAGTAGGCACGCGCCTCCGGCGAGAGCTGCCGCACCTCGGTGAAGTCGCTGTTCTCCACGATCGCCCCGGTGTGAGCTCCCGAGGCGAGATCGGGCCGGGTGCCGGGCCAGGCCGGCGAGCAGCTCTCCGGCCTGCCGAGGAACAGCACCGCCCCCTCCAGCCGGGCTCCGCTGAAGTTGGCGCCGGAGAGATTGCAGCCAGCCAGGTTGGCCCCGCCCAGATCGGCCTGCTCGAAGCGGCAGCCCCGCAGATCGGCAGCGTTGAAATCCACCCCGCGCAGGTCGGTGCCGCTGAGATCGGCCCCCACCAGCATCTGATGGAGGCGCACCACCGGCACTCCCTCCAGCCGGTCGGCGGCGTAGCCACCCTGGCCGTCGAGGATCGCCCGCCCCAGCCGCGCATCGCGGCGCAGGGGCGTGAGCAGCGAGGCATGGGAGAGGAAGCGCAGCACCTTGGCCTTGCCGTTGGCATCGATGCTGCCCAGCACCGCCGCCGTGCGGCCCTCCAGCAGCATGCGCTCCAGCGGCCAGTCCTCCAGCATCCCCTCCTCGTTGCTCACCAGGTCGGAGATGCCCTGGATGTAGCTGTCGATCGTCTGGGCCTGGGTGATCCGGTTCTGCTGGGTGGTGAGGCGCCGGTCCACCACGAACTGGCGCCAGGCGATCAGCAGGGCCACCACGGCCACCAGGATCTGCCCGAAGGCCCCCACCACGCCCTCGCCGATGGCGCCGATGGCCTCCCAGTCGCCGCTGCGGTAGACGCGCAGCAGGGGGTCCCACCAGCCCAGGGCGTAGGAGCCCCCCAGCAGGCCCGCCAGCAGCCCCAGCAGGGCCAGGGTCTGAACGGTGGCCTCCTCGTCGATCTGGCTGCCGATCCGCTCCCACAGCCCCGGCAGCAGCTGCAGCAGCGCCAGAGCCAGGGTGATCAGCGAGCCCACCAGGGTGAGCGGCGGCCAGCCCAGCACCAGCCCGGCGGCGATCAGGGCCAGCCCCAGCAGCACCTGGAGCGCCGGTAGATCGCGGACGCGCTGCCACAGGCCCGAGGCGCGGAAGGGAAGGATCGAGGGGTCCTCCGTGGGGGCCATGGCGCGGGTCTCAGCTCGTCTGGAAGTAGAAGCCGGCGCCCAGGATCAGGTAGATGGCCAGCAGCAGCACGCCTTCGAGCCAGTCAGAGCGACCGTCGAGGGTGATCAGGTTGCCCATCAGCACGGCGGTCATCACGGCCACCAGCTCGAACAGATTGAAGCCCAGATCGAAGGGATGGCCCAGCAGGGGCCCCACCAGCACCAGCAGGGGGGCCACCAGCAGCGCCACCAGCAGGGTGGACCCGAGGGCCACCGCCACCGCCAGATCCATCTTGTTGCGCCGGGCCATCGACACGGCCGTGACGTACTCCGCCGCGCCGCCCAGCAGCGGCAGCAGCACCACCCCCGTGAACAGGGCGGAGAGGCCGAGGCCCTCGGTGACCGATTCGATCACCCCCACGAACACCTCGGAGGCGTAGGCCACCCCGAGGGTGGCGGCGATCAGCACCCCGCCCCAGAGCAGCAGATTGGGTCTCTCCTCTCCCGCATGCTCCTGCTCATCCGCCTGGGCCACCTCGTAGAGGCTTCGGTGGGTGTAGAGGGAGAAGAGCAGCGTGAGGGCATACACCACCAGCAGCAACCAGGCCACGAAGCTGGAGAAGCCCAGCTCCGACGGCGGGTCACCGCTGGCGGTGCTGATGGCCAGGGTGGGCAGCAGGATCGCCAGCACCGCCAGGGTCATGGCGGAGCCGTTGACGCGGGCCACCACCGGGGCGAAGGTCTGCTCCTGCCGTCCGATGCCGCCCACCAGCATCGAGAGGCCGAGGGCCAGCAGCAGGTTGCTGATGATCGTGCCGGTGATGCTGGCCTTCACGATGTCCACCAGGCCGGCCTTCAGGGCCACCAGCGCGATGATCAGCTCGGTGGCATTGCCGAACACCGCGTTGAGCAGGGCTCCGAGGGTGGGCCCCACCACCACGGCGATCTTCTCGGTGGCGGTGCTGAGCCAGATCGCCAGGGGAACGATCGCCAGCGCTGAGCAGACGAACACGGCGCCATCGCCCCAGTGCAGGGCGGTGGCGGCCGGCGTGAGCGGCAGGAACGCCAGCAGTCCATAGGAGAGGGCTGGCCTGATCGGAATGCCGTTGGTGGGTTGGGCCTGCGGGGACACGCGCCTGATCCTGACCAGAGGGGAATCGCTGTGGCGGCAACTCCGCCACGGCGATGGTGGCACGGATCACCAGCAGGCTTCAGGTGCCGCCTGGCGATCAGGCCGACCCGAAGGCCACCTGACAGGCGGCGTTGAGCAGCTCAGCCTGCTGGGCGGACTGGGGCTGCTGCCCGTTGATCAGACCCTGGTTGCAGTCAGCGGTGAGCTGGTACTCGCTGCCGTTGGCCCGCACCACGAAGCTCACGCCACCGGAACCCACGGGCTGCACCGTGCCGAAGAGCAGCTCATAACCGGAGTTGGGCACCATGATCACCGGGCTGCTGGCGGCAATGGCATTGTTCACGGCGTTGTTGATGATCGCCGCGCTGGCCAGGGTGCTGATCCCCCAAATCGCGGTGTTGGCGGCCCACCAGCCCCAGGGGGGCGAGCTCCAGCCGCCATACCAGCCCCAGCCCCAGGGCCGGGCAGCCCCCCAGCCGGGCCGGGCCCAGCCGGCGTTCACATTGATTGCATTCACGTTGGTGACCCGGTTCCAGTTGCGGTTCACCGTCACGTTGTTGCCGCTCCAGCGGTTGCCGCTGTTCACCCGGTCGCCGCCCTGGATCCGGTTGCCGCCTTGAATCTGATCGCTAGTTTGGATGCGGTTGCCGCCTTGAATCCGGTTGCCCCCATCCAGCCGGTTGCCACCGTTGAAGCGGTTGCCCCCATCCAGTCGGTTCCCGCCCTGCAGTGTCCCGGGGGCGGGCCGGCTGGCCGGCCGATTCAGGGAGGGGCCACCAGCGCCCCCGAGGTTGGCCCGGTCGCTCCAGCCACCGCTTGGGCGCGTCGTGCCGCGGTTGAACCCGGGACCAGCCTGGCCGAAGCCGCTTGCAGCGCGCCCGCCACCACCGCCACTAAATCCACCACCGCCACCACCCCCGAAGCCGCCCCCGCCCCCGCGGCCGCCGCCGCCACTGAAGCCACCACCGCCCCCGCTGAAGCCGCCACCACCCTGGCGTCCACCGCCGCCGCCACCACCCAAGCGCCCGCCGCCGCCACCTCCGCCGCCACGGGCCAGCCAGGCGCCAGCGGCGCTTGCCTCGCCGGCCTGGGCCGGGGCGAGCGCCGCCAGCCCCGGGGCCGCCAGGCTCAGGCTGTAGGCCGCCGCGGCGAGCAGACCCAGGTGCTGCATCGGTCGGCTCATGACCTCACCTCCTTGCAGCCGTCGTCGTAGCAGCTGAGGTTCACCCTCCCGCTGCTGTCGAAACGCACCGTCACCAGATCCCGGCCGGCGAGCGCCTCCGGCCGGTCCTGCCGGATGCTGTTGAGGTAGTTGGGATTCACCACGCAGAGGTCGCGGCCGTTGAAGCAGATCGTGTTGGTGGAGAAGCGGGCCGAGGCCTCCATCAGGGGTTGCCAGCGCCCGGTGGCACCGTTCCAGCGCTCCATCCGCAGCGGAGCGTCGCTGATCCGCACGGTCATCGTGACCTTGCCGATTCGGTGCCGGTACACGGTGGCCGTGCCCTCGTTCAGGGCCTCCACCTGGCAATCCTGGGGTTCGCTCCCCTCGATGCTGCAGCGGGTGGCCAGGCTGTAGACCACCGTTGGGGCTGCCAAGCCGGCCGAGGGCATGGCCAGCAGGGAGCCGGCTGCCAGCAACGCGAGCATCAGACCATGGCGCAGCAGGGCACCACCTGGCCGTGGCGGCAGCCGCCAGGCGATGGGAGGAGTCATGGCGGGCATCAGCGGCAGAGGGAACAGGAGCTCAGCCCCCAGCATGTTCAGGGTTCACCCTCGCGTCACTGATCCGGAGTGATTCAGGCTGGGCACCAGGGCCAGCGAGGCGGCCAGCCCCAGGGCCAGGATCAGCAGGGCCGGCATCAGGGCAGCGCCCACCCGCTCGTCACTGGCGTACTGGAACACCCGCACCGAGAGGGTGTCGAAGTCGAAGGGCCACAGGGCGAAGGTGAGCGGCAGCTCCTTCACGGTGTCGACGAACACCAGCAGGCCGCCCACCAGCAGCGGCCCGCGCAGCAGCGGCACGTGCACGCGTCGCAGCACGGCGGTCCAGCTGCAGCCCAGCCCCGTGGCGGCTTCATCGACGCTGGGGGCGATGCGCTCCAGGCCCGCATCCAGGCCCCCCTTGGCCACCGCCAGGAAGCGGTCGGTGTAACCCCACACCAGTAGCAGCATGGGGCTGAGCTGCCAGGGCCCCCCGATCAGCATCAGCGCCAGGGCCAGCACCGTGCCGGGGATGGCGTAGCCCATGCCGGCCAGAAAGCTCAGGCGCTGCAGCAACGGCTGGGCGATCCAGCGCTTGGCGATCGCCAGCAGCAGGCCCACCGCCAGCGCCAGCCCAGCCGCCACCAGGCCCAGACCCAGGCTGCGGCTGCCGAGGGCCAGCAGTTCATCCACCGGTTCGCCCTGGAGCTGGTCGAGGCTCAGGCCCGCCCAGAGCAGGGGGAGCCCCAGGCTCAGCAGCGGCGGCAACAGGGCGAGCAGCTGGGCCAGGGCCGCGCGCCAGCCGCCGAGGCTCCAGGGGGGCTGGCCGTCGCCGCCGCTGCCCATCAGCCAGCGCCGGCTGCGGCGGCGCAGCTGGCGTTCGGCCGCCACCAGCAGACTCACGATCACCAGGGCCACCAGGGCCAGGGCCACCGCCCCCTGGGGATCGCCGTCGTTCTGCCAGCGCTGCAGGATGCCGCTGGAGAGGGTGGGAACGCCCAGCAGTTCCACCGCGCCCAGCTCGTTCACCACCTCCATGCCGCTGAGGGCCACGCCGGCCCCGATCGCCGGCAGGGCCATCGGCAGGGCCACCCGCAGGAAGCTGCCCCACGGGCCCACCCCCAGGCTGCGGCAGGCTTCGAGCTGGCGCCGGCCGCTCACCGCAAAGGTTTCGGTACTCAGCAGGAACACATAGGGATAGGTGGTGAGGGTGAGCACCGCGATCGCCCAGCCCAGGCCATGGATGCGCCAGCTGTGGCGGCTGCCCAGGTCGATCAGGGTGGCGGATAGCAGGTAGGCCGGGCAGGCCAGGGGCAGCAGCTGGGCGATGCGCAGCCAGCGGCGGCCGGCAAAGCGGCAGTGGGCGGTGAGCCAGCCATTGGCCGTGCCCAGCAGCGCTCCCAGCACCCCCACGGCCAGCACCAGCAGCACGGTGTTGACCATCTGGGTGTGGCCCGTGGGGCCCAGTTGCAGCGACGTCATCACCGGCCCCCACCAGACGAACAGGGCCAGCCCCGCCACCGGCAGCAGGGCCAGGGCGGCGAGGATCAGCACGGCGACGGCCAGCCAGAAGCGGCCGGAGCCGCGGGTGGGAGCGGCGATGGCGATCACTGCCAGCCGTTGGCCTGCATCAGGGTCACGGCCTGACGATTGCGGGCGCCCATCTGCTCAGCCGACACCCCGTCGGACCTGAACGTGCCGAAACTGCGCAGGATCGGGTTGTCGCCATAGCCCTGGAGCGGGTATTCGTTGTTGGCTTCGGCATAGCCGCGACCGCCGCTGGGGGAGGCCAGGAATTCGATCAGCTTGGTGGCGGCCTCACGGTTGCGGGAGGCCAGGGTGACGCCCGCGCCGCTGATGTTCACGTGGGCGGGGTTGGGGAACACCACCCGGAGGCCCTGGGCCAGGGCCTTGTCGGCGCCGCCGCTGTCGCCGGCCAGCATCCGGGCCACGTAGTAGGTGTTCACCAGGCCCACGCCGCAATCGCCCCTGGCCACGGCCCGCGCCAGGGGGGTGTCGGAGGTGAAGAAGGGCTGGGTCACGTTGGCCACCATCCCACGCACCCAGGCCCGGGTGGCGGGCTCCCCGCGCAGGATCAGCTGATCGGCCACCAGCGACTGGTTGTAGACGCTCTTGCTGTCGCGCAGACAGAGCTTTCCCCTGAGGGCCGGCCTGGCCAGATCGGCGTAGCTGCGGATCGTGGCCGGGTTCACCAGCCTGGGGTTCACCACCGCCACGCGCACCCGCCGGGTGAGACCGAACCAGCGCCCCCGGGAATCCCGCAGGCTCAGGGGCACATCCCGCACCAGGCTGGCGGAGCGGGCCGGCTGAAACAGTCCCAGGTCGGCAGCCTTGTCCAGCCGGGCCGCGTCCACCAGCACCAGCACATCGGCGGAGGAGCGGTTGCCCTCGCTGCGCAGGCGCTCGATCAGGGCATCGTCCTTGCCCTCCAACAGCTTGATCCTAATGCCGGTGCGCCGGGTGAATTCGCGGTAGAGCTCTTTGTCAGTGTTGTAATGCCGCCCTGAGTACACCCCGATCTCCAGGGGCTGGGAGCGGGCGGGTTGGTCAAGCAGGCCCAGCACGGCCGCACCTAGAGCCGCGACCCCGGGCAGTGACAGGGCCCCGGCCATCAGCAGGGACTGGAACCTTGGCGTGACCATCGCACCGGCGCAATCGGTGCGATAACCCTACGGAGTGGGAAAGTGCTTACGGCGCAAGGGATGTTGCGTACACGGGTAACAAATGTCACCCGGGCGTCAATGGTGCGCCAAGGCCCCGACAGGGGCTCAGCGGTGTTGGCGCACCCGCACGGGCACCAACACCGGTTGCATCAGGCCACCGCCACCGTTGTCGTCATCGGAGTCGGTGGCAAGCCAGAAGGCCAGGCCGAAGAGGGCAGCAACCCCTGCCACGAGCAGCAATTCGGCCATGGGGTCCGAGTAAGTGGCCCAAAGGTAGCGAGGTTGAACAGGGCTGTTGTAGCGATTACGCCAATGCGCCCAGGGCCAGCACCCCACCGGCCAGGCTGAGCAGGGCGGCCACCAGCCCCCCAACCCTGGCGGGGCTGCGCCTGAGGGCCAGGTGGGTGCACCCCACCACCAGCACGGCCGTGAGGGCGGCGCCCGCCCACCAGCCGGCGGTGCCGGAGGCCTCCTGGCCGTGGAGCATGGCGTGAATGGCCACGGCGGCCGCCAGCACGGGGCCGGCCACCTGGCTCAGGCGCTGGCCCTGCAGCACCAGCAGGCCCACGGCCGCCACCGCCAGGGCGGCGAGCACTTCGGCGCCGGGCAGGCTGCCGCCGAAGCTGCCGAACAGGGCGCCGATGGCGCTGCCCGCCAGGGCAAAGCCGATCACGCCCACCCCCAGGCTGGCGCTGGCGGTGCCCACACCCACCAGCAGCAGCAGGTGGTCGAGCCCCAGCAGCGGGTGGCTGAGGCCGCTGGCCAGGTCGGAGCCGGCGCCGCCATGGGCCGAGGCCGGCAGGGCCGAGAGCAGGCTGAGGCCAAGCCCGGCGGCGGCGGCCGGCAGCAGGCGGGCGGGAACGCGGAACGACATGGCCATCGGAAGCTGGGGTGAGTATCCCCACGGTCCAGGGCCCGGGGGTGTGGCGATTGATGCGGCGCAGGGACCTGGGCTGGGGCCGGTGCTCAGGCGAAGCCCTTGCCGGCGTTGCGGGCAACGCAGGCCTGGAGCTGGCGACGCAGCCTGGCGTGGTCGAGCCCCTTGCCGATCAGCACGATCTGGTTCTTGCGCTCGCCGGCCCACTCTGAATCGTCGATCGAGAAGCGCTTGCCCGCCAGGTGGAACACGTGGCGCCGCTCGCTCTCGTTGAACCAGAGGATGCCCTTGGCGCGGAACACCTCGGCCGGCAGCTGGTTGTCGAGGAAGTTCTGGAACTTGCGCAGGGCAAAGGGTCCATCGGCCTGGAACGACAGCGAGGTGAAGCCCTCGATCGCGTGGGCGTCAGCGGGGTGGGAGTCAGCTGCGTGATCGCGCCCGTGGTGTTCGTGATGCCCGTGGCCGTGGTCGCCGTGGCTGTGGTCGTGGCTGTCGTGCCCGTGGTGATGGTGGCCGGCGTGCTCGTGCTCATGGACGCACTGGCCGTGGTCGTGGTCGCAGTCGCTGTGGTCCTGCTGGGCCACCACCTTGTCGCTCTCGAACAGGCCCACGCTCAGCAGCAGCGGCAGCGGCACCTCCCCCTTCACCGAGCGCAGGATGCGGGCGTCGGTCTTGATCGCACGCAGCTCCCGCTCCACCGCATTGAGGCGCGCCTCGTCCACCAGGTCGCACTTGTTGAGCAGCAGCATGTCGCTGTACACCACCTGGGCGCGCGCCACCTCGCCCTCGAGGATCTCGGGCCCGAAGTTCTCGGCGTCCACCAGGGTGATGATCGAGTCGAGCCGGGTGGCATCGCGCAGGTCGCTGCCCAGGAAGGTCATCGCCACCGGCAGCGGATCGGCCAGGCCGGTGGTTTCCACCACCAGGTAGTCCACCGGATCGGGGCGATCCAGGATCCGGTACACCGCATCGAGCAGCTCGCCGTTGATCGAGCAGCAGATGCAGCCGTTGCTCAGCTCCACCATGTCCTCGCCGGTGGCGACGACGAGGTCGTTGTCGATGCCGATCTCGCCGAACTCGTTCACCAGCACCGCGGTCTTCACGCCCTGCTGGTTGCTGAGGATGTGGTTGAGCAGGGTGGTTTTGCCGGCCCCGAGGAAGCCGG
This sequence comes from Cyanobacteriota bacterium, assembly GCA_046081805.1. Lineage (GTDB taxonomy): Bacteria > Cyanobacteriota > Cyanobacteriia > PCC-6307 > Cyanobiaceae > UBA5018. Next base: position 1,864 of record JBJTWP010000154.1, on the reverse strand, counting down.
TGAGGATCGTCACCGGCAGGGCCGGGGGGGCCTGGCTGGCACTGGCGGTCATCGGACGGAAGCCTGCGGCACGGACCAGACCCTAAGCAGCCACTGCCGGCCTGTCGGCGATGGCCACTTGTCCCTTGCCGCCATGTTTGGCCTGGTACATGGCCTGGTCAGCGCGCCTGAGCAGCTCCTCCAGGCCCTGGCCAGGCGCGTCTGCTTCCAGCGCAATGCCGATGCTGGCCCCGACCCGCACCTCCACGTGGTCGAAATAGAAGGGCGTTCCCAGGCCGGCGGTGATGCGGTTGGCCAGCCGGAGCGCCAGCTCCGGGGCAGGGCAGTCCCGGAGCACCGCCAGGAACTCATCGCCCCCCAGCCGTCCCACCAGGTCGCCCTCGCGCAGGAAGCCCTTGAGCCGGCGGGAGACGGCCACCAGCAACCGATCGCCCACGGCATGGCCGTGGACGTCATTGACGGGCCTGAAATCATCCAGATCGATCATGCAGAGCGCCAGGGGGGCTGGCTGGCGGCTCCCCTGATCGTCGAGCAGGCGCACGAGCTCCCGTTCGATGCCGCGGCGATTCCACAGGCCCGTCAGCTGATCGGTGTGGGCGGTGTGGTCGAGGGCCAGTTCGCGGCGACGGCCCTGGCGCCGCAGCTGCAGGTAGCCATTCACCAGGCCCGTGGCCAGCACCACCGCGGCCAGGCCGCCCAGCACCAGATACTGGCGCCGCAGCAGCTCCAGCATGGCATCGGTGCCGCTCAACCAGGTGCGCAGGCGCAGCCAGCCCACCGGCACCGCCGCCGCCTCGATCGGGGTCCAGCGGATGCTCACTCCGCTGGCGGAGCGCTCGGGCGGGGCCTCCCCCTGGCGCGGCGGGGCCAGCTGGGCTGGCTGGAGCAGCAGCCTCGGGGGGGCGGATGCGCTGGGGCGCTCCAGATGCACCAGCACGCGACCCGCGCCGTCCACCACCACGGCGGAGGCGATGGAGGGATCGGCCATGGCCTGCTCGAGCCGGGCTTCCATGCCGGCGTAGTCCTCGCTCACCACCGAATCGGCCAGCCCCACGGCGAGCCCCGAGGCCAGGGCACTGCGGGTGCGCTCCTGCGACTGGATCAGCAGCTCGCTCGACTGGCGGTAGGAGATCCACCCCACCAGCCCGCCGAACAGGAGCGGCGCCCCCACCAGCCACAGGGCTGGATGCCGCAGCAGCGTGCGCCGATCAGCCACCGTCCGCCACCGCGAAGCGCTCCAGGTGCAGCTGCTCGAGCGGTGCGTAGTCGCGGCTCTGGCTGGCCCTCACGATCTGGTCGAGCTGCACCTCCTGAAGCAGACGGCGACCGGACGGAGAGCGACCGAGCAGCTCGAACCCGTCCCGCACCCGGCTGCGGACGGCGCCGGGAACCCGGCCCGAGGCCGAGAAGGGGTGAGCCGGGAACCCCGGAGTGGTCCAGAGCACCCGCAGCTGATCCCGCACCTCCGGCCGTTCCTGCTCCAGGGTGAGGTTCACGCCGCCGCCGGCCTGGCTGCGCTGCAGCGCCACGGACCGGTACACGTTGCTGTGGTTGCCGAGATAGAGGGGGGAGATGCGGATCGATTCCCGGGCCAGCACAGCCCGGATCAGCAGGGAGGCGGCGAAGGCATTCGGGACGGGGAAGGCCACCACAGCGCCCTGCAGGTTCCGGATCCTGCGGATCGGACTGGCCTTCGGCACCACCACCAGCCCCTCCAGCAGGGTGCGGTCCCGCACCAGGGGCACAAAGCCTTGCCAGCGGTGGGCCAGCAGCTGGTGGTAGGGATTGAGATAGGCGAAATCGAGGTTGCCGCTGCGCAGCAGCTGTTCGAAGGCCGGGATGGTGGCGGGCACCACCAGGGTGA